>NZ_JAUBSB010000090.1:0-16506 GCF_036702135.1 Microcoleus sp. LAD1_D3
AATTATGAGTTAGCTCTAGGGGGATTAAATTGAAAACCTTCTATTATAGCATAGATTTTTTTTGCAAGAGGTCTATTTAAAACCGTCTTTTCGAGGAGGATTTTTTGTTGCCGATCGCCTAAATTAAAACAAATATTCTCCACATAAGCTCTGAAAAAGTGCTAACTGCTCTCCTGATTATTTTCATAGGTTTAGCTCCCTCGCTGCTGTCTTTGTGGGTGATGCGCTCTGCCCAGAGCCAAGCCCGCGACAGAATTGCAGCGGCCAGACTTGCGGTAGCGAATAGACCCATGCGAACTCAACTACCAACTGCCGATCGCACTTACATACAAAGCCTCGGTTATTCGATCGGCGATATCACTTGCGAGTATAACGCCCGCTCTAATTACATTCGCTGCGCTGTCAATCCTTCTGGGCCCTGTCAAGATTGTCGGTACTACCAAGCCAGAACACTTGACGTTCGGGATCAAAAGATATAGCTTATATTGGTGCTTGTATCTACGTCTATTTGCGGATGTAGTAATCAATGAGTTAGTATGTACTTACGTGTAATGATTATTGGTGAAGCTTGTTTGGGACGACCCACGCCCCAACTCAGCAATTAAAACCTAATCGAGCATTATTGCTTGGTTACAGTTGCCATAACAGGGGAATTGCGATCGGTGTTTTTCTAGTTGACGACTTACGATCAGAAACCAGGTTTAGATGATAAATTTTGGTTTGGCGGCGAGAAATCTAGGCATAAATCCGGTTTCTAGTCTCCTGGGCGTAACTCCTACAGTTAAGAAAAGTAGCCAACAAAAATCGTAAGTAGCTGAGGCGCAAATCTCCCAATCAGTTTCTCCAAAACATCATGAAAAATTCTGCACGAAACATTGTCCCGAGCATTTATCTTAAACAGAAACCCGCTCGAAGACTCTAAGTTGACAACTTGAGAAGTTGCTTGTGGGCTGCACGAATCTGTTTTTGCGATCGTAGCGAAACAGTCTCAAACCTAGATTGCTATCTCCAGACTCCAAGTCATGAATTTTTAAGACGCTTCGTCGATACAGGGTATGCCAATTTCAATTGAATCTCATATGTTGCACCATTCTCAAGAATAGGCTTTTCGGCCTGTTCCACAACAAGTGAATTTTCTTATGGGCGGGGCAGGAGAACCCCCCCATAGAAGGGTTATTGAGAATGGTACAAGATCTCAGTTGAATAACACTTCGGGCACGGCCGCCATAATTATGTCACGGCTATAACTCCCTAATTAATGTCTGGTTGCTATTGTGAACAGGGCTTGCACACCAAAACCAAAGAAACCGAGTTGTTGAGCGGGAGCGAGGGCTGGAAAGAAGTCTTTTCGTCCCTCAAACCTGGTTTATACGTCTAGAAATAGTTAATTTTCTCTGCAAATAAAATGCCTTAGAAGATGTACAGAAAACCTCATCAAGTAAATTTTTGAGAACTCGTATTATTATCTACTGCGCGATGTAAGAGATAAGCGTGTAACAGATCCACTCGCTAACAGAAAAGAAAAAAGCCGAAGGCAAAATATCACCCGATAGAGAGATTATGGGGATTTAAACCCCAAATCCTCAGCTTTTCTGCCGGTGATATTTGCAATGCTATGAAAGGTCAATATAGCACTGCTTTCTCCTGAGTAAAAATCGTTTTTTGCTCTTGCTCTAAATCAAGCAGCAGAGCCTCTTACTCTGCAATTCAACCTTGTCAATAGGTGATATTTATCATCTTGAAGTGGGTACATCATCTACAATCCGTGAGCCAATTCGACCATGCAAAGCATCTGCAACAAACCCATTTTTATCACCCCAGAAATATGTGAATCCCCCGCAAGGATTGCGGGCGCACACTGCCGAACAACAGCAACTTATCATCAGAAAAAACCAATAAAACAAGTAAAAACAGAGGAGTGTTTCCTGTCCCAAAAACTTCGTGGTGGCACGGGAATTGGGCATCCCCACAGAGAATTTTTGCGAGCAACCGAGTCTGTGGGCGCCCAGACTATAAAAAATGTACTGTTCCTCGATGCCAGAGTAGAGAACTGCGACAGCTTGGCAAGAGGAGCAACAGCCGATACAGAGGTATTTGTACTGGACTCGACGCGGGATGGAGTCGAGCAAATTACTAGAATTTTGGCTAATTACAACGATTTAGACAGCCTTCAGATAGTTTCTCACGGTCGAGAAGCGGCGGTGCAGCTAGGGTCGATCGAACTCTGCAACGACAACTTACAAACCTACAGCCATTTGTTACAGCAGTGGGGAAAAGCCCTCAGCGAGAGAGGAGATATCTTGTTATTCGGGTGCAGCATCGCAGCGGGGGAAAGCGGCGAGGTCTTCGTGCGGCGACTGAGCTTTATTGCCGGTGCAGATATTGCAGCTTCCGACAACTTGACGGGGAGTGCGGCACTCGGTGGCGACTGGGAATTAAAATTTGCGATCGGGGAAATAAAGGCGAGAATCGCCATTGAAAAAGAAGTGCTCGAAGCCTACCCTTACGCTCTCGGCACATTAGTTAACGAAACCTTCAAAAACTCCACAGTTAGGGGGCCTTGGATTTACGGGGGAAACGACGGGGCACTGTTCGATCCCAGCAGTGGGGTGACCGCAGCCGATCAACTTATCCCCGGCATTACCGGAGGCACAGTATCCGGCGTACTTCCGGCTTTGGGCGGTGCAAGTCCCGGCGATGGCGCTCTGCTATTAACTCCAGCAGTAAACCTTCGGGAAGCCTTCGTCATCTACAACAACCCCATTCCTTCAACCGACGGTCTCAGAGTCCAGTTTGATTTTTATTCTTACGGTTCAAGCGGGCAATTTGAGCCTCCGGCCCCCTTTATTAGCCCTCAGCCAGGGGACGGGCTGGGTTTCTTCTTGATTGACGGCACTGTTAGCCCAACAAGGACTGGGGGTTATGGTGGTTCTCTGGCTTACGCTCCACGAACAAATATACCCGGTATTGAGGGAGGTTATTTAGGCATTGGGCTTGACGAGTTTGGCAATTTTTCAACATCCACAGAAGGGCGCTCCGGCCCGGAGCCTCCTTCGATTCCCGGCTCCTCTATTGGTTCTTTCAGACCTGATTCAGTAACTGTTAGAGGAAATCAAGCACAGGGTTATCCGTTTTTAACAAATGCGATCGTTCCCTTCGGCATCGATAACATTCCTACGAGCATTGACTTTAGTGGCCCTGAACCGGGCAGCAGTTTTAACTTCAGCAATACGTTCACGCTCGATCGCAATTTAGCCAAAAGATCCGTTCAAATTACACTGAATCCATCTAACGATCCGGTGAATCCCTCTCGCCTCACCGTTGCCTTCGATGAAAATTTCGACGACATCTACGAAACTACATTGATCGACATCCCCAACTTAGCAACCGCAAATGGCCCAGTACCGCCAATTTTCAAATTTGGTTTTGGCAGTTCCACAGGAAGCGCCAACAACATTCACGAACTTCAAAACCTGGTAGTTGAAACTATAAATCCTCCCAGTATCGCCGCTGAGGTTGCCACTATCAAGACCGGCCCGCAGTTCGTCAAGTCCGAAGGCAGGATTACCTACACGATTACTACTGTAAACAAGGGGCCAGCGCCTGCTACAAATGTTCTGATTCAAGACGAAATACCTTTAGAACTGCTGCGTCCGGGGGGATTGCCGCCGATTCTCAATGCCTCCAACAACGGCACTTACGTGAACCAAACCAAGGCTGTCACCTGGCCGTTAATTCCGGTTCTCAATGCGGGTGAGACTCTGACTTACACCCTGACAATTGATTTGCCGCCCGGTTTAACCAGCGGTAGCAGTTTTGCCAACGTTGCATTCAGCACTAGCTCGACTTTCGACCCCGACCTCAGCAACAACAGCGGTGTGCTTGCGCCAGGGCAAATCGAGGGGCCTGGTGTAGTCTTTACCACAGTTGTCGATACAGTCGCGGATTTAGTTACTACCAAAAGTGGCCCTGTGACTACTTCGGCTGGGTCAAGCGTCGCCTACACATTGACTACGACTAACATAGGGCCAGACCCCGCTGCCGATGTGACCATCACTGACAGCATTATTCCGGGTTTAACAGGAGTCAGCGTATCGGACGGCGGCACTTACGACCGAGTTTCGGGCATTGTCACCTTCCCAGCACTGACAGCGCTGGCAAATTCGGCTACTGCGACCCGCACCATCAGTTTCATTGCCCCAGCCACCCGTACCGCCATCAGCAACACAGCCCGGAGTAGCGCGGCGACTTTCGATCCGATCGCCACCAACAACAACGGCTCGACAACCAACAAAGACGGAACTCTCACTAACTCTACGGTGACGACAAGTATTGCGCCCAACGCGGATCTGGCAACCACCAAAACCGGCTCTACGAGTGCTACCGCCGATAGCTCGGTCAGCTATACGATCGCCACAATCAACTTAGGCCCGAGTCCTGCAGAAGCTGTAACCATCACTGACAGCATAGTTCCGGGGTTAACTGGAGTCACGGCATCTAACGGTGGCGTTTACGATCCAGCGACTGGCATTGTCACCTTCGCGCCCGTGGCAATCGCCAACGCGGAGACAGTCACCCGGACGATCGACTTCACAGTACCGCCCACCCTAACTTCCATCAGCAACACGGCCAGAAGTACCTCCATCACTCCCGACTCCACTCCGGCCAACAACAACGGTACAAACCCCAACGCCACCGTCACCACCTCGATCGATCCTGTGGCCGATGTTGTCACCCAAAAAACGGCTCCAGCCAGCCTCAAGGCGGGCGACACGCTCCTTTATACAATCACTACTACCAACAACGGGCCGAGTCCCGCGACCAACGTAGTCATCACCGACAGCTTGATTCCCGGCTTAACTAATGTCAGCGTGTCCGACGGCGGAACCTACAATCCTGCCACAGGAGCGATCGAGTTCCCAGTCATCGCGACTTTAGCCAGCGGCACCAACCAGAGCCGCACCATCAGCTTTGTACCGCCGCCTACCCTGACAAGCATCACCAACATTGTATTGAGTCGATCGTCCACTTTTGACCCGGACTTAACAAACAACAACGGCTCGACAGTCGCAGTGCCCGGTCAGGCGGGGGGTCGAGTCATTACCTCGATCGATCCTGTGGCCGACTTGGTTACGTCCAAGAGCGGTCTCACATCTGCTCCTGCTGGTAGTTCCGTGACTTATACTATAACTACCGCAAACAATGGGCCGAATGCTGCTGAAAACCTAGTAATTATAGACAGCATCATTCCCGGTTTAACGGGAGTCAGCGCATCAGATAACGGCACTTACGACCCAGTGACAGGGGTTGTCACCTTCCCAACAATTCCCAGTTTGACTAGCGGCAGCAACATCAACCGCGAGGTAACATTAGTCGTTCCAGCGACCGGCACCATTAGCAATACTTCCCAGAGTCGATCGACCACTTTTGACCCCGAACCCAGCAATAACAACGGTTCCGAGTCCAGAGCCACTGTCACCACCGCTATTATTAGCGCGCAGCCCATACCCAACCAACCTCCATCAGCCTACAGCAGCAACGCTGCGCTAGCGCCCAACAGCGTTGTCCAAATTAGCGGGCTCGGAGGCAGAGACTCAGACGGCATAGTGGTTACATTCACCATCAGCACCCTGCCGCCAACAAATCAAGGCGTCCTGTTCTTGAGCGACCCCGCAACCGGGGGAGTCGCCGTCACGGCAGGTCAAACCCTGACAGCCGAGCAAATGACGCAGTTATTCTTCCAGTCGGCCGGCAATTTCACAGGAGCTAATTTTACCTACAGCAGCAAGGACAATCTCGGTGGCAGCAGTCCTACAGCCACAGTTTCTCTGGTGTCGCTGGCGTTCAACTACCCGCCGGTACCCACAAACTTCAGCAAAACCCTGGCGCCAAACAGCACCGTCAACCTCACAGCGCTGACGGCCA
This sequence comes from Microcoleus sp. LAD1_D3, assembly GCF_036702135.1. Lineage (NCBI taxonomy): Bacteria > Bacillati > Cyanobacteriota > Cyanophyceae > Oscillatoriales > Microcoleaceae > Microcoleus > Microcoleus sp. LAD1_D3. Next base: position 5,926 of record NZ_JAUBSB010000090.1, read on the forward strand.
AAGACCCCGACGACTCGATCGAATCCTTCACTATCAACACCCTGCCGGCGGCAAATCAAGGCGTCCTGTTCTTGGGCGATCCCAGCCAGGGAATCAGGGTCACGGCAGGCCAAAGACTTACAACAACTCAAATCAGCCAGTTATTCTTCCAAGCAACCAGCGAATTCGCCGCCACCAACTTTACCTACAGCGCCACAGACCGCCGCGGCGCCCTCAGTCCAGCCCCCGCTACAGCCTCCCTGCTAGCACTATTACCTCCCACCGACCAGCCACCCGTCGCCAACAACTCCAGCGTCGCTTTGTTGCTGGAAACAACAGTGAACATCCCCGGACTCGGAGGAACCGACCCAGACGGGACGGTGGTTTCCTTTACCGTAAACACCTTGCCGCCCGCCAATGAGGGCACGCTGTTCTTGGGTGATCCCAGCCAGGGAGTGCGGGTCACGGCTGGTCAAACCCTAACAACCGAGCAAATTACCGAGTTGTTCTTCCAGGCTTCCGGCAATTTCACAGGGGCAAACTTCACCTACAGCGCTACAGACAACCTCGGCGCCACCAGTGCGGCAGTCGCCACTGTCTCTCTGATTCCCCTGAAGGAATCGATACCGACACCGACCCCCGCGCCGGAACCAACACCGGCACCAACTCCAACACCGACCCCCGCGCCGGAACCAACACCGGCACCAACTCCAACACCCGCGCCGGAACCAACATCGGCACCAACTCCAACACCGACCCCCGCAGCGGAACCTGCCCCGACGCCCATACCCGCGCCGGAACCAACACCCGCGCCCGCGCCGGCACCAACACCCACACCCGCAGCGGAACCTGCCCCGACGCCCATACCCGCGCCGGAACCAACACCCGCGCCCGCGCCAGAACCAACACCCACACCCGCGCCAGAACCAACACCCGCGCCGGAACCACCACCACCAACACCAACACCACCCACACCCGCGCCCGCCCCGGAACCAGCCCCAGAACCAGCCCCAGAACCAACCCCCATCTTCAACCGAGTACCCGAACCGGATACCAGTTGCGGTTGCGACCCCTTGAAAGGGCAGCCTCTCATCACATTTATCCCCCCCCAGCCTTCGGCAATACTCAACTTCGACTCCAACGCCGCCCAACTCATCGACATCCAAAACACCAGCATCGGGACCGAGGGCAACGATTATTTAACAGGAAACGAAACTAACGAACTGTTTCTCTCCAAGGGTGGCGACGACACAGTTTTAGGTGAAGCAGGCAGCGATATCGTTTACGCCGACCAACAGCGAGACTTCATCGCAGCAGGTAAGGGCAACGACATCGTTTACGGCGGCAAAGACCAAGATGTCGTATTTGGCGGCAAACAAAACGATCGCCTGTTTGGCGATCGCAATGGAGACACACTCTACGGCGATCAGGGTTCCGACACCATAGTCGGCGACAACGGCAACAACATCGACTTAACCGACAACGACGGCGACCTGATTTTCGGCGGGTCTTCAGGCGACGCCATAGCAGGCACTCAAGGCAACGACACCATTTACTCGGGCAAAGGTCCTGACAACGCCTATGGTGGCATCGACAACGACCTGATTTGGGGTGACAAAGGCCCGGACACCCTTTGGGGCGACAACGGAGACGACTCTGTGTTTGGTGGCGTACTCAACTCCCTAGACAGTGACCCCGACGGCTTCGATTTGCTGTTGGGAGGTGATGGCAACGACCTACTTCACGGCCAAGAACAAGACGACACCTTGCTGGGTGGCAACGGACGGGATTTGGTGTTTGGAGGCAAAGGGGGCGATCGAATTTTCGGCGAAACTGACTCGGATACTCTCTACGGCAATCAAGGTTCCGACACCATAGTCGGCGACTACGGCACTCAACTTGGCAGTAGTGTTGCTACGGATGAAGGTGATTTAATTTTCGGTAACGACACCGGCGATATCATCGGCGGCGGTAGCGGTAACGACAGCATTTTTGCCGGCAAAGGTAATGACTTAGTTTATGGCGGCAAAGATAATGACCTGATTTGGGGCGAACTCGGTTCCGACACTATTGTCGGCGATGAAGGAGACGATTCGCTTTACGGTAGTTTGCAAAACGAGTTAGTGTCCGATGTGGATGGCCGCGACTTGCTATTTGGGGGAGATGGAAATGACGAACTCAACGGCGGCGAGAGTTCCGACTCTTTGAGTGGGGGTTTTGGTAACGATACCCTTCGTGGAGGCAAGGATGACGATGTAGTACAGGCCGATGCTGGCGATGATTTGATCTACGGCGATGATGGCAGCGATATTTTGTGCGGCGATCAGGGGAATGATACGCTTTTTGGCGATCGTGGGCAAAATGAGCGAGGCGCTGTTGGTCAAGACGGTCAGCAAGACTGTATTAATGGTGGTAGTGGCGATGACCTGTTATACGGCAATGAAGGTCAAGATACTCTCAATGGTGATGAGGGTAATGACACTATTTACGGAGGGAAAGATAGCGATATTCTTAATGGGGGTGCAGGAGATGACTGGCTGTTTGGTGATGGCTCTGATGATACTTTGATTGGGGGTACGGGGAATGATCACTTTGTGTTAAGTGCTAATAGTGGTATTGATACTATCCTCAATTTTTCCGTAGGAACTGATAAGTTTGTTCTGGCTGACGGATTGAGTTTTGAGGCTTTGCAAATTAACTCGATGGCGAATGGCACACTGCTGCAAGTTGCTGCGACAGGCGAGGTTTTGGCTCAGGTTTTTGGGGCTGATAATACTATTACTTCTCTGGATTTTTTGACTCTTTCTCGTTAAGACAAGCCTCACAAAAAACAGCGTGTAGGGTTCCATTCACAAAGCACCTTACCGCTGTTTATTCAAAAATTCTAATCCTAAAAAAATAGCTGCGATGCTTCCTGCTACACAAATTTCTCGGTTTTTTATTTTTACCAAAACTTCGGCAACGGGGACTAAAACAACTTCAATATCTTCTGTAATATCTAATTGAATTTTGCTGGCAAGCTTGACATTTTTAGCAAAGTATAGGTAGATAGAATTGGTGTCTTTTACGGGGTTATCATATAAGGTTGCTAGTTCCAAAATTTCTTCAGCAACATATCCCGTTTCTTCGGCAAGTTCTCTGGCTGCTGCCGATTTCCCGCTCTCTTCAGCAGGATTGAAAGTTCCGGCAGGCAGTTCCAGCAAAATTTCGCCTACTCCGTGCCTGTATTGGCGCACTAATACAAGTTCTTGCTGCTCTGTCGTGGCAAATACGAGGGCGATATTGGGTCGGACATTAACAAAAAAGTCGTCTATAATTTGTCCGCTTGGCAATTCTATTTCATCTTGTCTAACCTGACACCACTTGTTGTTAAGAACGAAGCGCGATCGCAATAATTTCCATTTAGTTAAATTTTTCATATCGCCATAATGCTAAACTTTCAGCGTCATCCGAAGGCACAATTTTCCCATCCATAATTTATTTCAGATCAAAAATTTCACCCAGCCGCCATGCCATACAAAAAATTACTCACCAGATTTGGGGAAGACTTACCAAAATGGACTGTTAATTCTCTAGCACCGGGATTGTTGGCGATCGAGTCACTGAGTCTGGGTCTAGCAGTCGTTGCCGCAGTTGCAGCAGTGCCAGCAACACTGGAACCAGTAAATGCTTCTACAGTCACAAGTTGGAAATTTGATCCGGCGACAAATCAGCTAGAAATTACTCTTCCAGAGGGAACAACCCCCACATATTCTCTACTCAACCCCAGTCAGATTGCTGTGGATTTGCCCAATACTGAGATCGGAGTAGATGCAACTCAGCTATACCCACAAGGCAGAGTGCGTTCTGTGGGAGTGAGTCAAGTTCAACCGGGAACGGCGAGAATTATGGTCAATTTGGCTCCTGGAGTCGGTTTTAGCGCGGGGAAAGTTCAATTCCAAAGAATTGGGGTAGAAAATCGCTGGGTGTTGCGTCCTTCGATCGAACCGACTGCGAGTATGGAAAATCCCGAAACTCAACCCCAGCCTGCAATACAAGTACCGCAAAACCAGCCACCGACAGATTCTAACTCAACTGCTGCCCCAGAGGTCGATCGACCTGAGCCTCCTACTTCCCCGAATCCCGGTACAAATTTTTCGCCGCGGTCAACTTCAAATGACCAAATCCGGCCGCTCAGAGTGCCTTTAGTCAACGTTCGCCTTGACGAACGCCGTGGGGTACAAGCTGCTGCTGTACCCCGCCTAGACCCTCAAATAACGACTGCTGCACCCCAACAGCGGACGCTTACTTTTGGTGAACCGCTTCCTCGCGGACGATCGAATGCTCCTTTGCAGGCTGCGGCTGGGGCGAATGTCTTGTTGCCGGCGGGCACGGAGCTGAGTTTGCTATACCCTGGCGATCGGGCTTTGCGGTTACAAGCAAAGCCCAGCCGAGAGGAAGTGCTGCTGCTGCAAGGGGGAATTCTCGACAGTCGCGGTAATACGATCGTACCTGCTAATACGCCGGTCATCGGTCGATTTGAAACGACTAACCTCGGCAGTCGATTTGTAGTGGAAGCTATTAGTCTCAACGGCCGCAATATCCCTCTGGTGGCTCGCTCGGAACCCGTGGAAGGCCGACGGGCTCAGCCTTCCGATCGCAGTTTGTTGCGAAATACTGGTATTGGTGGCTTAGCTTTGTTCTTGCTGAGCGGCTTTTCCGGTGTCGGTTTGTTGGCTGGAGCGGCTGCAGGTGCTGCTACAACTTACGTGGCAGCTCCTCAACCTGCTACGATTCAACCCGGCCAAATTTTGCAAGTTGAGTTAACGGAAGATTTCCCCCAGTTTGGTTTTTGAAGCAAGAAGGAAGAGGTTCGAGAAAAGACTTTTTTCTTCCCTCGAACCTCTTCCTTCAATATTTTCTTAGAGCAGTTTTCCATTCTATAAAATAAAGTAGGGACTTAAGCCAAGCCTAAGTCCCTACCCCATATCTGTACTTTGCTCAAGCGAAAACCGCTATATCGGCGATTTAGAAATTTTGACCTTCCGTGGTTGGAGCTATCGAACCCGGTTGGTTGAGGAACAGGTTTTTAGCGCCGTCGTTTTGGTAGATACAGTTAATTTCGGGTTGAGCTTCCAGGGGGCCGGTGAACCCAAAGGTGTTCATGCGATTTTTGCAATCGCGCACTTGGTCTTGGCTGATGAGTTTTCTTTGTTCCAGAATTGCCCAGTTATTGGTTCGCAGGACGCATCCGGGGCGCATACTCGGCTGCGAGATGTAGACGTTGAAAGGGTTGAGGGTGACGTAGAGGCGCATATCTGTCACCATCGCGCTTGCTCCAAACTGCACGCAAAGTTCTGGGTTCGGGGCACTGCGGTCGATAAATTCGCGGGAGGCTACGTTCTCTGGGCTAATTGTAGCTGTGGAGCTAAAGGCAATGCCAATCCCAATTCCCAGAATAAAGACGGCTGTTAAAATCCCTAGGGTGGCGGAATTGAGAAAAGAGGGTTTGCCGGACTGAGGTTGACGCCGCGACTGTCCGCCCATTGAGCCGGAATAGTCGGAGTCTTCATCTCCTCGGGGTGGGTCGCCGCTGAATCTGTCGTTGTAGGATTTAGGTTTGCGTTTCATATAAGGTTCCCTCAGTTCTGGAGACTCAACAGGTAGTAGTTTGTTATTTTTAACCGATCTCGCCTTTCTAATATTATGACGCTAGGAAGGTGGTTGCTACAGGCCCCAGACACCCCCTGTGGGTTTGGTTTTTTGTTCACAGCTCGCGATCGACCAAGGGGCTGCCTTGTCTGAATTTTCAGATTTCAATAAAATAGCTGAAAGTGACATACTCTTGCACAGCGGAGGAATCCGGCTCAAGATGGTTAACAAATTTTAACATTTTACAAGTCAGGAGGTATAGATTAGTGTCTGTCGAAATTATTCAAAAGCCATCCACAGTCCGTAAGCTTGCACCGCGCTACCGCGTTCTGCTGCACAATGATGATTTCAATCCTATGGAGTACGTGGTGCAGACTTTGATGGCGACGGTACCGAGTCTGACTCAGCCACAGGCGGTAAATGTGATGATGGAAGCCCATACTAACGGGATGGGATTGGTGATTGTTTGCGCTCTCGAACACGCTGAGTTTTACGCTGAAACGCTCAATAATCATGGATTGAGCAGCAGCATCGAACCTGACGATTAGAACCTGACGGTACTGCAACGGATTCGCCCAGCGGATTTCAGACTCATACCGTCCACCCTCATACCAAAAAGCCAAGGGTTAGGCCCTTGGCTTTTTGGTATATTTAATCGGGTAGATATGGAAATTTGAAGAGCATAGGTTTTTCGGAACGGCCGGAAGTGGTTCGGAGCTAGGTGAGCTCTCGCGCCAATTTCAACTCTCCAATCTCAAATCTTTATCCGAGGAAACTAAGGAGGAAATTAATAACGTCCTCCTCCGCCTCCTCCTCCGCGAGCAAATTTTCCAGGGCCGCCGCCGCCCCGGTTGCCGCCACCCCGGCCGCCTTCATCTTCGCGCGGCTTAGCTTTGTTAACTTTGAGGTCGCGACCCATCCACTCTGCTCCGTCGAGAGCACTAATGGCTGCATCTTCTTCTGCATCTGTGGACATTTCTACAAAACCGAAGCCGCGGGGGCGACTGGTTTCTCTGTCGGTAGGTAGATGTACTCGCTTAACGGTTCCGTATTCGGCGAAGACGGTGGTGATGTCTTCTTGGGTAACTTGGTAGGATAAGTTACCGACGTATATCGACATGAGGAATAACTCCAAAATTTAGACAGTGCGAAGATTTCAGTTTCGGAGAGTCCCCTGCCGATACAGAAGGGCAAGTTTTTAGACAATTCTGTAGCAATGAACAAAGCCTGCAACTGAATCTGATTCACACTTGGTACTTTAACATAGAATAGCGTCTTTTGAGTAGGTTTCAGCAGTTAATTAAGTCGTTCTAATTAAACGTAAAACTTTTAGGGTATTCATAAACCTGGTTTATCAGTGTAATGTTTTGTCTGCAGTGGAAGCAGAGAAAGTTGTGGCGCGCGCTCTCACCGCAGGAAAGATACATCCACCTTGCCAAAGTTGGTAGTCAAAGCTAGGTTTACGTTTTCTAGGGCTTTGACTAACCACACCACGCCTTCTCGGGTACTGCATTCGTAGTGACCGAACAAAATTGCCAGCCGCTTTTCTAGATAGGGCTTGACTTTGCCGCAAATGAGTACGATTTTCAGCAGCAAACCGGTGGTTTGGGTCGGTCCGAGGTTTGAGATCAGGTCAATGAAGACAAAGTGGTTGGGCCGCACAGGACTCTCCACTACTAAAAAGTTCAATAACTGGCTGCAAGTTCTGATCATTAAAAATTCGTTAAACTTCTGATCATCGCTGTGGGACAGGGTGTTTTGTAGTTGCTTATACAATTTTTCGTTAAAGAGACGTTTGCCGTAGCGGTCATCGGTGACAGAAGAAATCAGGTATTCGTACAAGTCGTCTTTAAAGGAGCGGTAGGACTGATTTGTGCTGGCGTTCGCCGTGAAACGGCCCGCTAGCTGTCTGTAGGTATCGGCTCCTTCTACTTTTCCGACAAATTGCTTGAGGGCAAAGAATAGTTCCGGGTCGGTCAACAGTGTCGGATTTTTTATAGTTTGTATATTTCGACCGAAGGAAATGGAGGTTTCCCGACGAGCTATTTGGGCTTTTCTCACTTGGTGAGCGACATATTGTGAGAGATTGATCTCAAATTGCTGCTGCTTTTGAGCTTGGATTTTTTTAATGATTTTTTGCTGTTCGTAGGTGCTGTCGTCGCTGAGGAGGCAGTGTTTGTAGAGGTAAGGGTAGCGGGGAATTAAGGTTCCGAGGGCAAGGGTAGCAGGGGTTTTGCTGTTGCTGCTATCTTCATTGCTGTGAGTTATGACTTTGGCTAAGCGTTGGAGGGTGAGGTACTGTTCGCTTTCGGTAAACTGATTTACTAATTTAGGGATGGAGCCTCGCCCCCCCGATCGATTGTATCCAAATAATATTTTGGGCGCTTCTTCAAACACAGCGATCAATTCAGGGATGGCGGCTTGCTTGCTGGGGTAAGTTTGCCAGCGGTTGATCAGGATGTGGCAGCAGCGGTTGAGGATGTATTTGAATTCTTGTTCGGCGTGTTCTGAGCGTGCTATTTTATCGAGTGCGTCGGCGATCGAGCGATCGGGATATCCGGTACCCTGGATAAACAAAGTGCGAAAGCGGCTGATGAGTTCGGCCGGCTGCTCTCGTTGTACCAACTCCAGCCAATGCTTGTAAAGTAGCTGTTCTTCTTCGTGGCTTTGTCTGTTGTAGTCGTTCACTGTGGATTAACCCTCCGAGGCTGGGGCAGGAGCTTTCAGCGCTATTAGCTTGATGAATTGGCAAATGAATCGCAATAATTAAGTCAACCAAGCTTCTCGCCGGCTGAGACTTATGGGTAGAAGCTGTCAGCAGCTTAAGCCGATCGATATTTTTTGCTTAGTTAAACTATTTATCAACACCAGCATGACATGAATTGTTGGTAATTAGCAAGGCCTTAAATCACCATCGACTTTGTAAAGTATTGGTAAAGATTGTGGGGGGTACGGAATAATTTCTGGGTGAGCGGACGATTTAGTATTAGGATGATCAAGGTCAATCCTGAGCAGCAGCTCCCTGTTAGTTAAATTTGAGGTCGGCCGAGGTAGAATTAGCTGTGAAAATAATTATTTGAAATGTGAGTGCTGGTTATGGTTTGTCGCGTAAGTATCGCCCAAGTTGCTGAAATTTTAACTGTACCTTTGCCTGCGGTGTCTAAGGGCGTTTTGACAGCTTTAGGGACAGGTATTGCCACAGATACGCGCACTCTTGAGGGGGGCGAAGTATTTTTGGCGCTGCGGGGAGACAATTTTGATGGCCATCAATTTTTGGCAAAAGCCCGGGATTTGGGGGCGATTGCGGCGATTGTCGATCGAGATTGGCAAGAGGAATTGCCTAATTTTCCGCTGTTGCGCGTGGACGATACTTTAAAAGCTTATCAGTCGATCGCCCGTTGGTGGCGTGACCAATTCAGTATACCTATAGTTGCTGTTACTGGTTCTGTAGGTAAAACTACTGTTAAAGAGTTAATTGCGGCGGTTTTGTCAACGAAGGGAAAGGTTCTTAAAACCCAATATAACTACAACAATGAAATTGGAGTACCAAAAACTTTGTTGGAGCTTTCACCCTTACACAATTATGCTGTAATTGAAATGGGAATGCGCGGGAGTGGCGAAATTGCGCTGCTGTCGCAAATTGCGCGTCCTACTGTGGCGGTAATTACTAATGTAGGAACGGCGCATATCGGGCGATTAGGTTCCGAAGAGGCGATCGCCCAAGCAAAGTGCGAACTTTTAGCTGAAATGCCTACAGATAGCATTGCTATTCTCAATCACGATGGTGACAGATTAATCGCAACTGCGTCAAAACTTTGGCAGGGAAAAACTTTAACTTACGGTTTAGAAGGCGGGGATTTGTGCGGGAAATTGCTGAATCATAATACAATGTTTGTAGATGGTGTAGAATTGCCGCTGCCACTGCCGGGACGCCACAATGCTGTAAATTATTTGGCGGCTTTGGCGGTAGGAAAAGCTTTAGGTATTGATTGGGAAGTTTTAAAGCAAGGTTTGTCTGTGCAGTTACCGGATGGACGGGCGCGCCGCTACGATTTGCCCGAAGATATTATGATTCTGGATGAGACTTACAATGCTGGTTTGGAGTCGATGTTGGCGGCCCTGAGACTGTTAGCAGATACTCCAGGAAAGCGCCGGATTGCGGTGTTGGGAACGATGAAGGAATTGGGCGACAGGGCGATCGAATTTCACCGCCAAGTGGGAAGAGTGGCGCGAGATTTGCATCTGGATGCTTTGTTTATTTTTGCTGATTTTGAGGAAGCGGCGGCGATGGCGGCTGGTGCGGCGGGTTTGCCTTTTGTGGAGATAGGAGATATTGCCAGGGAGAATTCCCGCGAAGATTTAGCAAGACATTTAATGGAGTTTGTCACACCGGGCGATCGTATTTTATTTAAGGCATCTCATTCGGTGGAGTTAAATCGAGTTGTGGAGAAGTTTCGCGCTGATTTGGCTGGCGAATAATATCCTGTCCGCGTCAAGAATTATAATTAAGTTTGTAGTGAGGACTTAAGCCCTCCATAAACTCGCTCGCCGTGAAGTCCTCGCTACAAACTCATGTTTTACACGATATGATATCATCTCCAAAGTGGGTGAAGCGGAGCTATCCCGAAGGGAATCGCCCTCCTTCACTCCCCTGACTAAATTTGACTCCTCACCCATTCGCGAAACAACCGAATTAAAGCATTTTCTTTTGTAGTTCTCCTCAATTCCAAAAAGCGCAGCATCTCAACTTGCGACAAAAAAGGAAAAGTCGGAGAAACATCTCTTTCTACATATTCCTGTGTTTCCAACTGATAAATTATTAAACGATTTCCGTCGTAGCGCCAAACTTCCGGTACGCCTAAACTTGCATATAAAGAAAGTCGATCGATCGAACTGCTAGTACAGCATGGCGGAAATAAAGTACCTATTTTATGGGAGACTGGGGCTAAGTGAGATAAATTGCACTCAGAA
>NZ_JAUBSB010000091.1:0-16394 GCF_036702135.1 Microcoleus sp. LAD1_D3
AGCTTGCACACGCGGAGCGTTCAAACCATTCAAAGTCTTTCTCTGTCGAGGTTTTAGGCTTTTTCGGCAAGCCCTACTTGGCTCTTTTTTGGGACTTTTCCTCAAAAGAATGAGATTTAATTTTACCTCAGCTACACACAAATTAACGCAGATAAAGCCAACACAATCGGCGTTTATCTGCGTTAATCTGCGGTTTCAAACCTCTTATCTTTTTAGATAAACGTGAAGTCAAATCCCGAAAGAGAAGAAACCCCAGTTACACCATTTAACTTCGCCAAAATGCGAGAATCAGCACCGGTGACGTTATTGCCATTGCCGTCATAAATGATGTAAGTATTGCCGCCGGAATCGTAGGCAAACAAGAAAGCAGTTCCTCCCAGAATATTTGCAGAAACAGTTGTCTGCACATTCAGCAGAACTTGACTGCCATTGCTGAGATTGGCAAATCCGGGGGCAAAATTAAACTGATCGGCGATCGGCACACCGAGACCGCTAAAATCAGTAATCACATCGTATCCGCCCGCCGCGATCGCAGCCTCGATCGCCGCCGAAGAAGCCGCATCAAAAGCCGGCCCACCTTGTGCAGGGCTGGTATAGCGGAATTGATTACTGCCGCCGCCCCCCGTCATGGTATCTGCACCGAGGCCGCCTACGAGCACGTCATTATCCAAACCGCCGTTAATCGTATCGTTGCCGCCTTGACCATCAATAGTATCGCTGCCCGCCAAACCGTTCAAATTGTCCGGCAAAGAACCCCCAACCAAATTGTTAGGCCCGCTATCTGCAGGCAAGATTTGAACGGTGACAGTACCTACGCCCGGAATTGTCCCGAATCCGTCGCTGACGCTGTAGGTGAAAGCAGTTGTACCCGCTACGTTGCCGGGGATGAATTGCACTTGAGAGACAAGATTTACAGCTATCCCCAGTTGCGGTGTGCTGACATTGATAATGTTGAGCGTCCCTTTTTGCGGGCTGGAATCGTTCGCCAGTACGTCGATGAAAGTCGGCAGCAAATTATTCGTATTGGTAAATACGATGCCATCCTCCACAGCAATCGGCGGCAGGATAGTTGGAACAGTTACGGAGGTATCAAAAGAATTGATGTTAATCGCCACTGAGGCTGCTGCCGTGCCGCCTTGGTCGTCAGCTACGCTGTAGCTGAAAGAACCGGCTTGCCCGATCACATTTGTTCCAGGTTGGAATTTCAGCCCGAGTAAATCCTGAACGGTTAACTTTTGGTTCACGGTGAGGGGGTTCGTACCGGTAATTACCTGACCAAAAGTAGGATTGGGAAGTCCGACTACCGCGATCGACAGTGGCTGGCCCTCCGGGTCGCTGGGCGCCGAAATGCTCAGAGACAAAGGCAAATTCTGCAAACCAGTCACCGTCTTGCCAGCTTCCACGATCGGCGGCTGGTTAGGAGTCGGAGATGTAAAACTCGGCGGAGTCGGCCCCCCGCCCAAAGGCGGAGGAGTTGGGGGCGCCGCAGTTGGAGTGGGGACTATGGAAGGACTGGGACTCGGAATTGTCCCGCCCGCAGTCGGAGTCGGACTCGGACTCGGAACCTGTGTCGGCAATGTGCCCGTTGTTGGTGTGGGACTCGTTGTTGTCCCCGTTGTGGGACTCGTTGTTGTCCCCGTTGTGGGACTCGTTGTTGTCCCCGCTGGTGTTGGAGTTGTGGTCGCTGGTGTTGGAGTTGTGGTCGCTGGTGTTGGAGTTGTGGTCGCTGGTGTTGGAGTTGTGGTTGCTGGTGTTGGAGTTGTGGTCGCTGGTGTTGGAGTTGTGGTCGCTGGTGTGGGACTCGTGGTTGTTCCCGTTGTGGGACTCGTGGTTGTTCCCGTTGTGGGACTCGTTGTGGTCCCCGTTGTGGGACTCGTGGTTGTTCCCGTTGTGGGACTCGTGGTTGTTCCCGTTGTGGGACTCGTGGTTGTTCCCGTTGTGGGACTCGTGGTTGTCCCCGTTGTGGGACTCGTGGTTGTCCCCGTTGTGGGACTCGTGGTTGTCCCCGTTGTGGGACTCGTGGTTGTCCCCTCAATGGTGAAGGGATTGTCGTCTACGCGCGGTATTTGAGCTGTAGTGAACCGAGATTCATCTAGCGAGTTCGATCGAACATCAATCAACACCGCCAAAAATTCCCCAGTTTGCCTGTCCCTAATAATCGTGTTGCTAGAATTTGAGCCTTGGCCCTGGAAAATTTCTAACTCTGTAAAGTTCAAACCTCCAGCCAGACCGATCGAGTCTCCCGCATTAAAATCTCTAATTACATCAGCATCGCCGATTTCGCGGCCGCCAGTAGTGAGAAACCCGTTGCCACCAGGCGACGTGCCCACCCTACCGAGAACAAAGATATCCGATCCGTCGCCTCCTGTCAGAGTATCAGACCCGCGATCGCCCGAAAGAATATCATCCCCAGGCCCCCCAGACAAAGAATCATTGCCGTCGCCCCCGAAGATCAGGTCATCACCCTCGCCGCCATCACCAGTATCGTTACCCACACCGCCGGTGATTACATCCCCGCCCTCCTGGCCCAACAAAATATCATTGCCAGCGCCACCGATCAGGCAGTCATTACCCGTCTCACCAAAAAGGGTGTCACTGCCCTTGTCGCCAAAAATCAGGTCGTCCTCGCCACCACCGCGCAGACAGTCATTGCCTTTACCGCCGTACAGCGTGTCGTTGCCTTCAGAACCCAAGACAATATCATTGCCCTGGTCGCCAAAAGCTAGGTCATCGCCTTGGTCACCAGAAACCAAGTCATCGTCTTTGCCGCCCCGCGCCGTGTCATTGCCGCGCCCACCCTCAACGATATCTTTACCAGCGCCGCCGTTGAGAGAATCGTTACCGTCCTCGCCCTTGACTATATCGTCCCCGTCCCGACTCAGAAGCGTGTCGTCGCCGGCACCCCCGGAAATCGTGTCATTGAACAAGCTGCCGATTAAATAGTTACTGCCCTCATTTGCGACAACTAAGCCATCGACAAAAAGTGGCTGTGGGGGAGGCGTGGGAACTGTCAGAGGTGGCCGCGGCACCGGGGTGATCGAAATGTCCGGGCCCGTCCCGGTCATCGTTGTCGAAGTCCCCGTCATTGTTGTCGAAGTCCCCGTCATTGTTGTCGAAGTCCCCGTCATTGTTGTCGAAGTCCCCGTCATCGTTGTCGAAGTCCCCGTCATCGTTGTCGAAGTCCCCGTCATCGTTGTCGAAGTCCCCGTCATCGTCGGGTCCGTCTCCGGCGACGGCGTAGGCGACGGCACCGTGCCGCTATCCAAACTATCCCCGTTCTCATCGGGTAGTCGCCCTTCGAGAAAAATTAGTGGTACTGCACTTGCCATTGTTCCGACTCCTTGCGACGCTACTCAAAAACTACTAAATAAACTTAAAGTCAGATGCAGTAATGACGGTGCTGAGCGCTCCGGGCACTGTAGGAATAGAATTCAACACTCCCAAATCGAAAGCTGGAAGACTGTCATCTGCCACATTCGGGTCAAACCCGAGAACGTACTTGTTAAAAGTATTGTTCAGGTACACGAAGAAAGCTCCCGTTTTGCTCGAACCGTTTTGATTTTTCAACACTGCATTTACTGCTTGAGCGTTGTCAAATTTAGATTCAAACAAAATGACTGATTGCTTGCTAATGTTGTCGCCACTAGACCCGATATTCCTGACGATAAAACTGGTGAAATCGAGAGTAGTTCCTGAGTTGGTTAAACCTGCGAAATTTGACGACCTGAACAAAAATCTGTCAGTCTCGCTGCCGTTAGCGTTAAAGTCAGCAATCACGTCCACGCCTTCGCTGGGAGTTTCGTAGTAGAAGAAATCATCGCCAGCATCGCCCGTGAGCAAGTCAGAACCGTTGCCACCGCCCAAAATGTCATTGCCTGCACCGCCGGAAAGCGAGTCGTTGTCATCGCCGCCTAATACCAAGTCATTGCCGAAGGCGCCGCTGAGACAGTCGCTGCCGGCACCGCCGTCGAGAGTGTCGTCGCCCGCTTCGCCTAACAGCGAGTCGGTGCCGGCCTCGCCCAACACGTAGTCATTGCCCGAACCTCCGAGTCCCGTGTCGTTGCCTTGTCCACCCAAAATCGTGTCATCGTTGTCGCCGCCGGATATGGAATCGTTATTGATACCGCCGTCGAGCAAGTTTCTGCCCAGTCCACCGTCGAGGATATCGTCGCCTGCACCGCCGTCGAGGGAGTCGTCGCCAATGCCACCAAGTAAGGTGTCAATCCCGGCGCCACCAAGTATCGAGTCCTCGCCGGATTCTCCCAATATCGAGTCATTGCCTGTTCCGCCGTCAATGGTGTCGTTGTTGTCACCGCCCAAGAGGATGTCATCGTCATTGCCGCCGAACATCAGGTCGTTGCCCAGTCCGCCGCTCAGCGAGTCTATGCCGTCTTGGCCGTCGAGGGTGTCGTTGCCCAGTCCGCCGTCAACGGTGTCGTTGCCGATCGCACCCACCAGCGAGTCGTTGCCTGCTTCACCGAATAGGAGGTCGTTGCCGCCACTGCCGTCCATGATATCGTTGCCCTCGCCCCCAGCGAGGGTATCGTCGCCGGCCCCGCCGAGGATGAAGTCACTGAGGTTGCTGCCTGTAAAGCTGCTGGCCGGGAGTGCGCTGCGATCGACAATATTATCTACCACCGTGATGCTGAAGGATGCCGGCCCGAGAGTTGCAGATCCGTCGGAGGCTGTAAACGTGAAACTGTCGCTGCCACCTGTCGCCAGCAAGTTGTATTTGACGATGTTGTTGTTGATATCGTCTTGCGTGAATTTGCCGCCGACGTTGAGAAAGGTGCTACCCCTTTGGACAAAACCTCTGGTAGCATCGGGGGCTTTAGTAATCGTGTAAACGATTTCCAGGGGGGTGTTGTCAGGATCTGTGACTAACAAATCGGCGGCAGTAATTGTCTGGATAGGAGCACTTTTGGCAACCACCACACCGTCGTTAATTACTAGCTGTGGCGGGTTGCTAACGTTGATGGTTGCTACCGCCTGACTTGTGCCGCCGTTGCCATCTGAGATCGAGTAGCTGAAGCTGTCACTACCCGAGAAGCCCGGATTCGGCGTGTATTTGAATGCGCCGCCGCCCACGGGAACCAGGCTGCCCTTGCCTGTTGGAGTAAAAGTCGTGACAGTCAGAGCGCTTTTTTCCGCGTCAGTGTCGTTCAACAGAACGTTGAAACTGAGTTCTTGACCCGCAACCGTGGTGAAGTTGTCGTTAACTGCTCTTGGAGGCTGGTTAAGGATGGGCGTCGGACTTCCTGTCGGCGTCGGACTTCCTGTCGGCGTCGGCGTCGGATTTGCTGTAGGTGTCGGGAACGTCGGCACCGGCTCGTCTGGCGGCGTTGGTGTCGGCGTCGGTGTCGGACTTGCTGTCGGCGTCGGTGTCGGACTTGCTGTCGGCGTCGGTGTCGGACTTGCTGTCGGCGTCGGCGTCGGACTGTCTGTCGGCGTCGGCAGGGGAAGTGGAGTTGCGCTGCCGGGAACTGTGGGGGCAATTACAAATGAGCTTCGCCCTAGGGTTCTGCTGTCCACTCCGGGCAATACTGCTAAAAAGTCGCCGCTGACGCCGTTGCGAATAATGGTACTGCCGGCTTTGGTCTCAGTGCTTTGGAAGATTACCAAATCTTCAAACTTGAGGTCGCCACTTAACCCGATTAAATCTTCGCCTTGGCGAAAGTCTGTGAAAATGTCGGCATCGGCGAGATCTGGGCCGCCTGTGGTGAGAAATGCCGCGTTAGTGCCGTCGCTGCTGCTGCCACTGGGGGAACTGAAGGCACCGATGACGAAGACATCTCTGCCTTCGCCTCCTGCCACTACGTCTTTGCCTGCTTCGCCCCAAATAACGTCGTTGCCAGCACCGGCGTCTATGATGTCGTCACCGTCACCGCCGAATACGATGTCGTCGCCGTCGCCGGCAAAAATTGTGTCCCCGCCGGCGTTGCCGTAGAGCCAGTCGCCTCCTTCGTTGCCAAATACCAAGTCTTCGCCGTCGCCACCGAAGAGCGAGTCGTTACCTTGGTCGCCCCACACGATGTCGTCGCCTCGATCGCCCAACATACTATCGTCGCCAGAGCCTCCGCGCAAGCTGTCGCTGCCTTTGCCGCCGTAAGCCGTGTCTCTGCCTTCGCCTCCGATTACCGTGTCGTTGCCGTCATTGCCATACAGCAGGTCGGGGTTATTTCCCCCGTCGAGGCAGTCGTTGTCTTTGCCTCCGTAAAGGGTATCGAGTCCTGAACCGCCATCAAGAACGTCGTTGCCCTCATTGCCGAACAGCACGTCGTCATCGTCGTTGCCAAATACTAAATCGTCGCCGCCGGCTCCTTGCAGGTTGTCGTTGCCTTGCAGCCCGGAAATCACGTCGGGGCCGGGACTGCCAACTAAGGAGTCGTTGGCTTCTGTGCCGCGGACTACGCCGCCGATGATTGCGGGCGACGTACCTTGGCCTCCGCCCAATGTGTCGTCTATGCCGCCAAATGTATCGTCCCCGGAGGGAGTTGGAGTTCCCGTCGGCGTCGGAGTTGGTGTTGGAGTGGGTTCTGGTGTTGGAGTGGGTTCTGGTGTTGGAGTGGGTTCTGGTGTTGGAGTGGGTTCTGGTTCTGGTGTTGGTGTTGGTGTTGGTATAATTACTACTGGCACTGCACTTGGCATTATTTTGGCTCCTTTAAACGACGATCCCGATTAACTTTAAGAACTGATTAGTATCAGTTTGTTGCCACAAATCTGGCTTAAAATTGATTAATAATCCCGATCATTTCTAACATACTAAATCAAAACTGCAACGGCTAGAGATATTTTTTAAGCTGGGCATCTTTTGATCTCAAAATATTAATGATTGCAGGTTTTGCTGCCTATCTTGGGTATACTTTAATATCGCGCCATTTCGATAGAAGCTAGAAGTCGGTCTTGGAGTCAGCCTGGTGTATTTATCCAGAATCAGAAAAAATAAAAATCTTCGCTGTCATAATTTTTTCTTTCCGAATGTCGAATACTGAATACAGATGTGCCTCTTGCCTGCCGAAGCCGAATGCCTTATGCTGACTGCTGACAAGAAACAGAGCTGTTAATTAGGGGCAGAAGCGGCCCGGTTTGTTCTTGTCCACTGACGGATAGTTCGCTGTGGCAAAGGTAAAGCAGGGAACAGCGACTTAACAAATCTAACAGAATTCGCCGCAGCCGCTGTTGGTCGGCAGCCGTTTCCTCTTCGGTTTCCCAGGGACGCCCCTGTTGCGATCGCAAAAATAAGGGAGCACCAAACAATGTCGCCGCACCACCACTCAGCCACAGGGGCGAGCCGGCATCCAGCCAAAAGTGCCATTTGTGGGCGCGGCGGCTGCTGCGGTACTGGAAGATGTTGGCGAGGGTGACGGATCTGGCTGCTGGGCCTTCTGGACTTACTGGAAAGGGGTTGGCAGTGACGGTTCCTTGGCGCAACAACTGGATGAACCGGGCTATCGTTTCTGAGTCGCCACCATTTATTGGTTCTACGCGCTGCATTCGCCCGTTGATTTCCCAATAGTGGGTGGCGGTTTCCATTAACTCGCGCAGGGCTGCTAGGCGATCGTAGGGGAGGTATCTGTCATTCATCAGAAATTTCTGGATGGCTCGATCGAGTAGGGCAATTGGACTTGGCAACAGCCGCTCCTGCTGTTGCGATCGCTGTTGTTCGATCCACTCGACAATGTGCTCGTAGGCCCTGGCTGCTCGGTGTCCCAGTCTATCCCACCGGGGAAAGGCTGTAATTGGCAGCAATTGAGGTCGATCGATATCTGGACAAAAACAGTGATCGGCGATTAAACCTGCTCTCACTTGGTCGATCGATTTTTGATTTTGGATTTGAGATTTTAGATTGAACGTGGAGTTGGAATCTTCTGTTTCCAATGAACTGTGTTTCTGGCTGCCCAACACTACCAGCATTTCGGCTGCGCCGTCTCGATCGACTAAACGGCCGAGTCCCGGATAAACTAAGGCTAACAAAGTCAGCAAAGCTCGAATCTCTGGGGTAGTCGAGAGGGGACGCTGATCGTTGAGAGATACGGCGGCGATACCATCTCGCGCCAGAATTTCCGTTAAACTGTAGCGGGCGATCGCATCCATCCCCGGAGCAATTACGGCGATTTCCTGCGGTTCCACGGCTTGTGACTGCACCGCATCCACGATGATTTCGGCGGTTTCTCGCAGAAGTTGAGCGCGGGAAGTGGTTTGGAGCGATCGAACTTTACCGGGCAAACTCAAGCCTAAAGGATAAAAACCCTCAGAATTAACTGCTAAACTTACCGCTAAATCCCCAATTTCTGGGGCTAAACCTGCTTTTGCGTCCAAATTTTCCACGCTTTGACAGCGGCTTTCGAGTCGGGCCAGGTATTCCGTGTCCGCCCCCAAGCCCAAACGCACTCCTCCATCCCGATTGTAGGAGAACGCCCCCGCTGCACCTTGGTCGAGCATTCGATCGAACAAATGACCGCTGATAGCCGGATAATCGTCAACATCGTCTGCGATCACAGCTTGGTATCTAGAGGCCAAATGCTGCTGATAAGTGGCATGCGGCAACAAATAGCGCCAGTAGAGTTCGCAAACAATCCCGTAAGTCAGAAACCCCCGCGTCAAGCACCATTCCCGCCACCTTTCCAGCAACTCTCCCATGCTAGTCCACAGGTTATTCGAGCCGCCTTCCCCAGCAAATCCCTGTTGTAGAATGCTGGGAATTTCTTCTCTGGGCGTACCGCTGACAGCAGCAAGTTGTAATAAGTCTAGAGTTCGACGCACCATTCGAGTTGGACTTACCCCTGTTTGTTGCAAAATCCCTTCGTCTAGTTCGCGACGCCAGAGTCTCGTGGCAAGTTCCAGTTCTGTTTCAGGTTGTAGCCGTAGGGGAAATTGAGCTCTCAAATCCAGCGACTGAACTAGCAGGGGCCAAAATAACAATACCTCCTGCTCAAAAAAACCGAAGGGCGTTGTGGAGTGAAAGGTATATTTTCCTTCGGTAGCGACGGCGATGCGATCGGCCAATTCTAGCCGGTTGTCTCCATTAGCTGCTAAGACTAAAATTGCTGGGGCAGTTTGTCCAGCCCGTCGCCGCCCGGAACTCCCGATCCCTAAAAGTGTTGCGGGTAGAGGCTTGACAGTTTGGCTCCAAATGCAGAACTGCTCGACTAAACGAGCGGTTTTGCCACTGCGGGCGGCTCCGACAATCCAAATTGAATCCTCGGTGGCAGTTCCCAATTTATGTAAATTTGTTACCATACCATGAATACTTTAATCAATAATGTTTACAGCCAACTAGCAAGCTTTAGCTATGAATACTTCTCCCTGGGACAGGATTGTAAAATATCTCTACAGCGTTCACCAATGGTATCGAGAAACGCCTGAGAGGGCCCTAGAACAGGCTTACGATGCTGCATTAGCAATTAAGGCGATCGAAGACGAGCATTTTGGCGGTCAAGGAATCTCTGAGCGATCGGGAGATTACGGACAAAGCACCCTGTCTTACTTTAAATCCGAACTGCAAAAATACCTCAAGGTCATCCAAACTAGAATGGTTGAGTTTAATGCTAGCCGTTCTTTTTTGGAACTGCCGGAGCGAGTGGGGGCCAAACCGAAGACGGGGCACAGCGCCGATCATCACCTGCACGGATTACATCTCAACAATAAAGATAGAGCCTCCCTTATATTTGAGAAGCTAGAGTTTATTGATGGAGTCATCGACAAGTATATTAATAATAGTAGATCAACGGCAATTGTTCCGGTTGTTAGTTCTGTAAATGTACAGGCAAAATATACAACAAATAGCAGCTCTCCACCTGACCCAAATAAAGGTTCAGCTAATTCGGTTAAAATTCACGATGGTGAGGTTGATACTAACTATGAAGAAGTGAATTTATTACCGCGATCACTTTTGGGAACTTTGAATCGAATCACTAAAGATTTAGACCCTGGAGCTGAAAAAGAAGTAGTCAAAAATTTTCGCAATTCCAAAGTAAAAACAATTATTTCTCTCAGGTTCATTTTGCTTTTGATTTTAGTTCCGCTGTTGACGAATCAAATCTCAAAAAACTTTCTAGTCGGGCCGACAGTGGACTATTTTAGAGGCAAGCAAAATGCTTCACTCTTCATAAATGTTGACATGGAAGAAGAAGCCTTCCAAGAACTGGAAAGATTTGAGCAGCACCTCAAATTTGAAAGGTTAATAGGCACGGCTCCGTCGCTTTCTTTAGAGGAAACGGAAAAGAAGATTGCCGCGAAAGCAGTTGAACTAGCGGAGGAATACCGCTCTGAAAGTGGTGGAGCTATTAAAAATATTTTTGCCGATTTGATTTCCTGCATTGCCTTTGCCGCGATTATCGTCACTAACAAGAAAGAGATTGAGATTTTAAAGTCTTTCATGGACGATGTGATTTACGGCCTCAGCGACAGTGCGAAAGCTTTCGTAATTATTTTGTTTACAGATGTGTTTGTCGGATTCCACTCGCCTCATGGTTGGGAAGTAGTTCTCGAAGGTGTATCGAGGCATTTGGGACTGCCAGAAAATAGGCAGTTCATATTTTTGTTCATTGCAACGTTTCCAGTGATATTGGATACGGTATTTAAGTATTGGATATTTCGTTATTTAAACCGGAGTTCGCCTTCGGCTGTTGCTACGTACAAGAATATGAACGAGTAATTAGAGGGGAAGGAAGTTCGGCAACGGATTTTGTAACGGATGTAACGGATGTTAGGAAGAAGGAAGAAGGAAGTTCGGCAACGGATTCGCTCCACGGATGTAGCGGATGTAACGGATATCAGGAAGAAGGAAGAAGAAAAAAAGATGTAATAATAACAAGGGGTTTCAGGCATTGATAACGTCCTCAGTAGGGCATTCACTGCACACATAGTTGCTTACCCATAGCACATAAAACTATTTATTGTTTGCGTCAGCAGTGGTTGAATTAAGTCGATATACTTAAGCTGTTGGGCCTCTAAATTTTATTTTGGGGCGGTTTCTGGCGCGCACCCCACAAGAATTTTATCAAACTTGACAGTCATCAAGGCTCGGCTCAGGAAGCGTAAAATTTAGATGCGCCTTGGCAGATCAAAAAAAAATGCGATCGCCCGCAGAATCTCTCGAAAGAAATCAAAAGCGCGATCGCATTCTCAGAACCCATTAGCAATTAGCAATTGCCAATTATCTAATTCCAACGCTTCTTGCGCTGTCGCTGGCTTGCCACCGCCTCCACCAGCCCCAGGCCGAGAAAATTACTCAGCAGCGACGCATTCCCGTAACTTAGGAAAGGCAGGGGAATGCCCGTAACCGGAGCCAAGCCAATGTTCATCCCAATATTTACGAAGACCTGAAAAATCAACATTGACAGTACGCCGATCGCCAGCAAAGAACCAAAATTATCGTTAGCAGTTTGAGCGATCGTCACCAACCGGAAACAAATTAACCAGAAGACAAACAGCACGCAAATGCAGCCAATAAACCCCAATTCTTCGCCAATAGCTGAAAAGATAAAGTCCGTATGCTGTTCGGGAATAAAGTTAAGCTGAGTTTGCGTTCCCTGAAACAAACCCCTGCCTTTGAGTTCCCCGGCCCCAATAGCAATCCGAGATTGAATCAAGTGATATCCGCTGCCTAAAGGATCTTTCTCGGGGTTTAAAAACCCTGTCAGACGCATTTTTTGATAATCCTTGAGTACATTCCAAAAAAGCTGTCCGACTTGTCCAGAAACAACGTTCACCAGCACAGTACCGAAAGTCCCCAACCAGGGCCAAGGCAGGGTTCGCCAAGCGATAATACCTGCAATAACTACCCAGGCTACCCAAATCGGTGTAGACAGGTTATTGAGGAGAACTGAGATTAGAGGAGAGAATAGCAATATTAGCCAGCCGGGATTGACATTACCCCAGTAAAACATCCCCATTGTGATCGCGCCGAAAACCAAGGAAGTACCTAAATTTGGTTCGGCAAAGATCAATCCCCAAGGTACAGCCATAATCGCCAGCATCCTCAACATATTACCCACCGTGGGGACAGTCTTGTCGTGCAGGAGAGCTGCTAAAGTGACAATCATGCCTACTTTGGCAAATTCTGACGGTTGCAGGTAGAAGCCACCGATGTTGATCCACCGCTGGGCACCGAGCCCTGTAGTACCGATAAAGCGCACTGCGATCAGGGACAAATTGATTAATATATAAATCGGCCATTTCCACTCAATCAGTGTTTGGTAACGGCAGCGGGAAATGATGATGGCGAGGAACAAACCGACTGCCCCTGTTACCCAGTGCCGCCACCAGTCGATCAGCCCCTGGTTGATTTCTACGCTGCGGATCATGACTCCCCCGAAGATGGTGAGGGCGATGCAAGCGGCAAACAGCCAAGGGTCTGCTTCTTCCCAGGGTTTGAAGATTGATTTCCAGGGGTTTCTGACTTGTATTCTCTGCAACATGAGGATTTTAGATTTTAGATTTTAGATTTTAGATTATCGAGCGGATTTTCGGAAGTTGTGGATATAGTTTGGATTCAGAGTCTGCACCTTACTTTAGAAGCGTCGGTGTGAGTACCTCACATTATTCGGGGAGTTGTAGCGATGTTCCGGGCCGTAAGCAACTGGGTAGGAGTGCGCGGACACACTAATATGTAGGGTGCGCCGGACCCCGCACCTTACGCGGATTTAGCCCGATCGCGGCAAGTCCGAGAATCGTCAGGCTGGTTCATAAAGATACTCGAAGCCGTTACCGTCCGGGTCTCTGCCGTAGAAGGATGCAGTACCGTCGCGGTGTTCGTGAATCTGGGTGACGGAAACACCATCGGCTTTGAGTTGTTCGTACGCGGATTCCATTTCGGTACGATCGTCAAATACAAACCCAAAATGCGGCCCTGCTTGGTCGTAAGTCGGACTCAACAGCGCCAATCCATCCTCTCCTGCTTTCAAATAAGCCCAGTCTGCATCTTTCCAAACTAACTCCATGCCCAAGTTTAGGTAGAACTCAGCAGATTTCTCTATGTCTTGCACGCAGACGGCTACGTGTCCCAATCGTTTTAGTTTCATGTCTACAAAATTTATTGTTGTCCTTTCGTGTATTGTATCTATTTTCTGATTTTTTTCTCGATTAATTAGGTATTTTTTCAATTTTTTTGGTCGCTGCTAACTGTACTTTTTCTACTTGTTTGCTAGCGTCCATTTCGCTGAACAGTTGAAGGGCACGGTCAAAATTTTCTTGGGTTTTCTCCGTGTTACCAACTTTTTGTTCTGTCAGTGCTAGTTGATAGCCAGCTTCGGCTCGGTCTAATTTAGCGCTGGCTCGATCGAGTATTTCTATTGCTTCTGCATGGTGCTGCAGGGCTTGGTCAAATTCTCCCCGTTCTCGGTACAGCGCTGCTATACCGCTGAGAGATTTGGCTTTGATGGTGCTGTACTGGTTTTGGTCGGCTTGGGCGATCGCTTGGCGGTACAAGCTAAAAGCTTTCTCTCTATCTCCGAGATTTTTGTAGGTTGCAGCTAGAAAAACTAATTTGTATCCCGTACCCACCAAATGACTGTTTTCCCGATCGGCATACAGTTTTTCGGCGAGTTCCTCCGCCTCTTTTTTAGCTCCGACACAGGAGTTGAGGAATGCTAACCCGACATCGACCGAATAGCTGTTAACCCCGATTTCGTCTCGTGAAGTTTTCAGCTTGACAAATATCTCCCTAGCTGCTTCTAACTCCCACATTTCTATTTGACAAAAACCTATATTAATGGCAGCGTTAACTTTCCAAAATTCTAGATCAGCTTGTTTACCGTTGTCCGGTTCGCTACTTTTCGCTATAATTTGCAAAGATTTAGTGGCTTTTATTTCTGATATTTGGTGGGATTCTATGGCTTGATTTATTTCGCCTAAAATCCGGTAACAACTGCCTAAAATACTGTATAAGCCGCTCAAATAATAATCAGAAGTCACATTGTTGACGATCCGAGTAGTTGCTGAAATTATTGGCTCCAAGAAACCTAATTTGTACAGTGCTCTACCTAGCTTGTGATCTGTGGCAAACTGGATATTGATTTTTTTGAGGATAACACTAGCGGCCTGGTCGAAACAGCTAATAGCCACATAATGATAGTAAGCTTCAAAAGCTTTCAGCGCATCTTCTAGCGTTTCAATATTTTCAACACTGTCTGTCCAGAACTCGGCTGCTGTGCGATTTGCAGTCTCCCAGTCTCCGGGTGAGAGCCGATCGACCGCTTCTTCCCGAATTGCTGGATGCAGCCAGTATTCGCCCTTCTGAGACTCGACTAGCGATCGGTGCAACAGCGATTTAATGATTTGTCGTCGTCCGGCTTCGGGCACGTCCCACAGCAAACACAAAAGTCCGTCAGTAGGGACTGTCGGCACGTCTTGATATCGGTAACAGCCCAAGCGACAGAGGAGTTGATAGGCTTCCGAATCGAGTTCTTGCAGGCGGTTAAACTGACTGGTAACTAAATTTTTTAAGTCTGTTTCAACCAGCGGATGGTCGCTGTTTTCCAGCCAGTAGGCTGCCATATCTCCGTCAAAATCTTCTCGGATCGTGCCGCAAATAATGCCCATTGCTTTGGCATTGCCGCCGTAAACTTTGTGCATTTCCTTGAGGGCGACATCATCTATATTGATGTTGCGGGCGCTAAAAAATTGCTGCCAAACTTCAACTTCCAATCCAGGAAGCAGGTAGTGTTCGACGGTGACATCTGAATCGCACAGTCGATCGCGACTGGTAATGAGCGTTACCGACTGCACCGCCGCGTCGGCCAAAACTCGCAACAGTTCCACGTAAAGCCGGTGGGGTTCAATAAACTTACCTTGTCCGTCGAGTGCGGCTTCCAGATTGTCAATCAATACGCCGACTTTGTGAGTCTGAAGCTGGCGCTTCAGCCGCCCCAAGGTGACGCCAAAGTCGGGCCCGGGTTCTTCTTGAAAGTCTTGCTTGAGCCATTCTTCGATCGCGCTTTCCAAAGCCGTGATGTTCTCTGTCTCTTTTGCCATCAACAGTTCAATGGTTCGATCGAACCCTTGAGATTTGAGATACTGTCTGGCCAAAGTCGTTTTGCCGATACCGCCGGCACTTTGGATGACAATCACTTTTGCACCTTGGGCGACAAGAGTATTGAGATCTTCGATCGCCCCGAAGCGGCCCAAAAAATTCGGGTTTTCGATTTCCAACTCCGAATCAAGTCCGAGAGGTACTGGGGCCGGAACAGTTTGTCCCGACTGCGGTTCTAGTTTCGAGTAGCTGCGCCAATACCGCTCTACAACCGCTTGAAGGTTGTCTCTTTTGACTTTTTCGCCTTCTCCAAACAGCGCTGAAAGCCGCTTCCACAAATTAGAGGCAGCATCCTTAACAGTCCCTACTCCATACCCTTCACTATCTGCAACCTGTTGGTACGTCCTGCCTTGCACTCCTTGCCAAGCTTCGCGAAAGATCGCGCTGTCAAGGTTGTCGAGAGTTTTCAGGTTTCGAGCCACAAGTAACGAGTTGGTAAAATCCAGTGCACGATCGGCTTCCATTTAGTCACCAGGTTTAGCGTTACCCATCTGACACAACTTTAACAGACTTTTTCCGACTCGCTTACACCCTCAAACAGTGGACTTGTATAGACTTTTACCGACTGACAAGGCCGAGGTTGGCAGGGGATACTGTTGAGTGTGGAGGGGAAGTTGACAGACAAGCTTCTAACTTACACACAAATCGAGTCGAGTTTATATTCAGGAGCAAGCAGCTATGTCTATTAACGATGTTGAAACAGCGATCGTAGATGAACAAATTCGCCCTCAAGAATGCGGCCGCGTTCGTTTCCAAAACAGTTGGTGGCCGGCGAAGTGCGATCGAGACCTGACTTTTGAACCCGGTGAGGTGGTTCGCGTAGTCGGAATTGAAAATATTACTTTGATCGTTGCAGCGTCGTTTGTGATCAATTCTGAAAGTTAAGGCAGATATACAATCGGGAGTAAGCAATCATGACTGTCAGCCATTTGGAAAGAGCGATCGTTGAAGAAGAAATTAAACCGAATCAGTCCGGTAGTGTGCGATTTCAAAGCAGTTGGTGGCCTGCCAAATGCGTTCGAGAAATAACTTTGCAAGCCGGTGAAGTTGTTCGCGTTGTGAGACTTGACAACATTACTCTGATAGTTGAAACGTAGTTGGTAAACAATCGGTAGGTGGGGAGTTATCGGAGGGCAGAAAAATAAAATTTGCGATCGCGTTTCTATTTCGATACATTTCTCTTCAAGCGCGCGATCGCACTCATCACCTCTGTTAATTGCAACATGACTTACGCAAGTACGCCCGATCGGGCCTACAACGGGAATGGCGATCGCCGCCTCTAGATAGGGCTTGCTGAAAAAGTAAGAAAACAGCATTTAGAAAGATGAATGAACTCGCGAATCCCTTGATAATATAAGCT
>NZ_JAUBSB010000092.1:0-15703 GCF_036702135.1 Microcoleus sp. LAD1_D3
TATATACTGATCATCAGTAAAAAAGTCAAGCTGGGGTTCACGAGTATTTATACTCATCGCAAAAGTGACACGCTCCCGTTACAAACCGCCTCTGTTCTGCATCCACGTACTCGGTAGAGGATTGGAATTTTACCGTCCTTTAATGAATTATATCGATCGATCGCAGCCTGTTTTGGGACTGTCAACCCAGATTATGGATGAAAAATTGGCTCCCCCCAATCGAGTTGAGGAATTGGCAGCTTATTACATAAAAGAAATGCAAACTTTTCAGCCACACGGCCCTTATTTTCTGTTAGGAGTATCTTTTGGGGGGACGGTAGCTTTTGAGATGGGTCGGCAACTTCACGATCTAGGTGAGAAGGTAGCTTTGCTGGGATTGTTGGACACTTACGGGCCGGATGCTTTCAACAATTCGTTTGAGATGAAGCACAGTGAGGGCATAATGAGAATTTTACGTCTCACCCCCGGTGCATTTATGAATAAAGCGAAGAGCAATCTGAGCGGAAAAATCGAGGATCTCACTGAGATTCAGTGGAGAATTTTGTGCAATTTGTACCGGGCGGTGGGGCGTCCCCTGCCAATTTATTTGGAAAACTTCACTCATAGGGAATTAAATCATCAGGCATTGAAACATTATGTAGGGGGAGTTTATGCGGGTCGGGCCTCTGTTTTCAAGGCAGTTGAGAGTGCTACGGCGTTTGGGGCTGACATCGAATTAGGTTGGGGTAGGGTAATTACGGGAGGAATAGAGGTTCACGAGATTCCTAGCGACCACCTTGGGATGTTAAAAGAACCTCACGTTCAGATACTGGGGGAAAAATTGCAGGCTGCAGTCGATCGGGCTCAAGGTTAACATTGGACAATTGACAGTGGACAGCAAAAACCCCGATCTAATTTTCTCTGTGAACTATCAACTATCAACTATCAAATCGTTTCCGGTTGCATCGGAATGATATCAATTCCGGTTGCACCGGAATTATTGTTGACTGTTGACTGTTGACTGTTGACGGGCGGGTCGAAAAACTGAATGGTTGAGTGTTAACTGTTGACTCGATTTTATTATTCCGATGCAACCGGAAACGATATGATTTAACCACAGAGGGCGCAGAGAACACAGAGGAAGATCAGAGAGAGATGAATACAGGACTATGAAGCGCGGATTTGATATGACTTGATTTTACAATTCCGATGCTACCGGATTTGATATCAATTGTTTAAATCCCCATGCTAAAAACTCGCTGTCAACTGTCAACTGTCAACTGTCAACTGTTTAACCTTCCAAAGCCGCCAAAAGACACAGCAATAAAGCCTCCGTCCACTCGACTACAGCACCGTAAGTATCGCCCGTGTGGCCACCCAAACGGTGGTTAAACCAGGCTCCGGCAAAAATTCCGATCGCACTTCCCCCCAAAGCCATCCCCACCGCCAACAGCCACCGATCGCCCTCCAAGACAACTTGCACCACGCTCAAACTCAGCAACAACAGCACTCCCGGTATAAAATCAAAAGGAGAATAAATCGATTCCTTGTGAAATGCTCCCTTACCCTCGGCCCGGAGATAGGGATAGCGGGCGATCGCCACCAGTTGACCCCATCTCCCCCAACCGGCGACGCCCATCAAAGCCAGCCAGCGATAGTTATTCAAGTCCGAGAGAGCGGCAGTTTTCAGCAGCACGATCGCGATCGCAGCCATCGCCCCAAAGGCTCCTGTAACGCTGTCCCGCATCACTTCCAGCCGACGCACGGGGTCGGGTACAGCCAGCCCGTCCGCCGCGTCCATTGCCCCGTCTAGGTGCAGCCCGCCAGTCACCGCGATGCCCAAGACTACCACCAAGGCCGATCGAGTCAGAGCAGGCATTCCCAACAACTGCAACCCAACATCCCCCAGTCCCAGCATCCCCCCAATCAAAAGCCCGATCGCCGGTGCCAAGCGGGCAATGCCCCGAAACTCCAAAGTCCAAGACATCGGTACCGGCAAACAAGTATAAAAAGCGACTGCGGCTGCGATGGCAGCGCCTTGATTCCGGAAAAAGTCGATCGTAGAGCGAACCCATTTATCATGCACCATAAGATAGAAAATTTTTCATCTGGTATGCAGTTGTCAATCGATTAGCGTGTGCCAGAATTGGACTGTAACACCCTAGTTTTTTTGGATCGAGCATTCCTCCTGTCGCCCGCTCTTTTCCCCGGAAAACCTCTGTCGGCAGCGATCCCAAAGCTCCCTATCTAAAATGACTAAACTCAAGATCCGCGTTTCCCGTACCAAGAATTCTAGCTAACTCCCTGATTTTCAAGACGGGAAAATACTACAACAGAGGCTTTTACTCCATGAGTCACGATCAATTGAATAACAGGGTAGTTGCTCCTTGCATCATCGATACAGGGATTGTCGTCAACAAACGCGATATCAAAAGATTGCTGTTTGATTTAGGACGTGTCCGCTACCTTCACATACAAGATGGCCAGATTTACAGCGAAGGAGAAGGGTATGTGCTCGAAGTCTTCGCCAACCCCCATCGTTCTACCCTGATTGCCAACCATGCGCTTTATTTGAACGTGTATAGTTTTGATTACCTGGAACTGAAACAGTCCCCGGTCGATGGTGCTTATTTTGACCTGATTCAAGATGGACGGCAGTTGCGGTTAATTCCCCTTTCCAATCCTTTGCAAGAGCAAGTCGCCCGGAATTTAAATGCGGCGGCTTTGGATGCGGTTGTCGATCAGGTACTCTCTGGCAACTGGGATCTGCAATTGGACGAAGATGATTCCCCCTTTTAATGGTCAGTCAGTCGATTTTAGATTTTAGATTTTAGATTTTAGATTTACTCGCAGCTTTGAATCTGGGAGGTAAAACTAAGGTCTAAAATTTTTTGCCCTCCACGACGATTGTCGGAAACTTGTCTCCGTTTTTGGGCGGGGTCATGGTTTTTTTTGTCGCGATGTCATCAACAATAGATTAAATAACACGGACGGCCGAGTAGCGGTTAACGATCGTCGGGGACTAATGACTGAAGACAACGCGAGATTTTCTTTTAAATGTCAGGCTAATTGCAGCCATACCCAAGCGCGTGCAGGGGTTTTTACAACTCCCCACGGTGTTGTGGAAACACCTAAATTTATGCCAGTGGGGACGCTAGCTAATGTCAAAACTTTGACACCGGCACATCTTGAGGCGGCGGGTTCTCAAATGGTTTTGGCAAATACTTATCACTTGCATTTGCAGCCCGGGGAAGCGATTGTCGCAGGCGCGGGCGGATTGCACAAATTTATGGCTTGGCCAGGCCCGATGCTGACGGATTCGGGTGGCTTTCAGGTGTTTAGCTTGAGCCAAATGCGGACTATTTCTGAGAATGGGGTGACTTTTCGCTCTCCCCGCGATGGCCGCATAATTAATTTGACGCCGGAACGATCGATCGAAATTCAGAATGAGTTGGGCGCTGATGTGATTATGGCCTTTGACGAGTGTCCCCCTTACCCCGCTACGCGGGAGGAGGTGGAGGCTGCCACAAATCGCACTTACCGCTGGCTGCAACGCTGCATTCAAGCTCACTCGCGCCCGGAGCAAGCTTTGTTCGGCATTGTGCAGGGGGGTGTTTTCCCCGATTTGCGATCGCGCGCGGCGAACCAGTTGGTAGATTTGGATTTACCAGGCTACGCCATCGGCGGCGTTAGTGTCGGGGAATCGGGGGATTTGATCGCAGAGATTGTGAAAGCGACTGCGCCCCTGTTGCCGGCAAGTAAACCGCGTTATTTGATGGGGATTGGGACTTATCGGGAAATGGCGTTGGCTGTGGCGAGTGGCGTAGATATGTTTGACTGCGTAATTCCGACTCGGCTAGCGCGCCACGGGACTGCTTTTGTTGGTGGGGAACGCTGGAATTTGAAAAATGCTCGGTTCCGGGAGGATTTTGCTCCGCTGGATGAGTCTTGTCCTTGTTATACATGCCAAAAATTCAGTCGGGCTTATTTGGCCCATTTGGCGCGGGCTAACGAAGTGCTGGGGTATACTTTGCTGGCGATTCACAATGTGACGGAGTTGATTCGCTTTACTGGGAGGATGCGGGAGGCGATTTTTGCCGATCGATTTACTGAAGAGTTTGCCTACTGGCTTGCACCGAGAGTCGATCAATCATGATTGCCTTGGGTGAAGATATGCGACAATTATGAAAATTCTGTTGGATAGGTAGGTTGATTCATGGAAGCTGCATTACTCTTAGCAAAACTGCCCGAAGCTTATTCGATTTTTGAGCCTTTGGTTAATGTTTTGCCGGTCATTCCCGTATTTTTCTTGCTGCTGGCTTTTGTTTGGCAGGCGGCTGTCGGATTTAGATAAGTTTGATTTCATCAAAAGCAGGGGCAATTCACAAATTGCCCCTGCTTTTAGCTATTAAGTTTTGTTTCGTTCTTCTTTCTGGCTTTAGCTACCGCCGGTCGCTTTTTGGAATGCAGGCCTTTCCGAGATCCGCTTGATGTAATCTACAACGGCCGGATAAGCACTGAGGTCTAGTTTTAGCATTATTGGAATGTAGGATAAAACTGACCCGACTGCTGCGTCGGCTACGCCGAATTCATCGCCCATTAAAAAGGGCTGTTTCTCGAAGATTTGATTAAGGGGTGTTAACAAGCGAGGGGTTTCGCGATCGCGAGTTGCTTCTGTAAATATTCCCGGCCCCAGGGTGGCGTTAGCAAACGTGACCCACTGCACGATTTGAGCTTGCTGCTCCAAAGTGTCTGGCATTTTACCATGTTTTTGAGCTAAATACAGCAGAATTGCGCCGGATTCCCAAAGTTTAAAATCTCCGTCGGCGATCGCGGGTACTTTGCCGATCGGGTTAATTTCGAGATACTCTGGCTGCAAGTGTGCCCCTGCTTGCATATCCAGCATGACGAATTCGTAGGGAACCGCTATTTCTTCTAGATACCACTGGACAATTGAGGCCCTGCTGCGGGCTCCGCCGTAAAGTTTCAGCACGAAATTTTTATCCTTTAACACAATATTGCTGTTATAGCATTTTTGGGTCAGTTGTCAGTTGTTAGTTGTCAGTTGTTAGTTGTGATTTGGGAAAATTCCCAATTACTTTTTTCCCAATTACCAATGACTACTGACTAATGACAACTGCCCACTGCCCACTAACAACTGCCAACTGACTACTGACCCATAACTAATGGCACTTCTGTCAAGTGCATAAACAAGATTCGGCTGCCAATGAAAATCAAAATTGCTCCGCCCAATATCTCAATTTTATTAGCAAACAAGTTGCCGCACTTGTGCCCGATAAACACCCCTGCAAAGGCTAAAAAGAAAGTAATAAATCCGATCGCAGTCACCGCAAGAGCAATAGAATCTTTCAGGACAGCAAATCCGAGGCCTACTGCGAGGGCATCGATACTCGTCGCCACCGACAGCGTTATCAAAGTCCCCGTATCTAAGGGATTAAACTTTTTCTCGCATTCTTCGCTTTGCAGCGATTCATAAATCATTCTCCCGCCAATGAAACTCAACAGCCCAAAAGCTATCCAATGGTCGATCGGTGTGATCAAAAAACTAAAACTAAGACCGATCAACCATCCTATTACGGGCATTACAGCTTGAAAACCTCCGAAAAATAAGGCAATTTTTAAAGCTTTATTCACCTTCATGTGTTTGATTGCTAAACCGCTAGAAACAGCAACCGCAAAAGCATCTGCTGCTAGTCCCAAGGAAAGTAATATGGTAGTGGCTGCATCCATTTTTGTAAAGTGTTAGATATTATAGGTAAAGTATTCCTCTTGACTGTTTTACTTTACACTAAAATTTGACATAATTGCCGTTTTATCATATTCAATTCATTTTTTAATCATATTGGTTTCACAATTGGCAAGGGTTGAAAAAATCGGCGCTTAGCTATATTCTGTAAAAGATTATTTATCAAGTAGCAGAATCGACTATGCCGCAATCTAGACCGTACCAGCCATTGCTGCTCAGGTTACTGCACGGGGTTAACGCTGCGATCGCTCTTTTAGCAATTTTGACCGCATTTCTGGTTTACAACACCTACGATGGGCGGTTTGGCAAAGTCCCCGTGCCTCAGATTGCAGATATTATCGGGATTCACGGCACTTTTGGCAAGATGTTGCTGTTAGGAATAATGCCGGCTTTTGCATTGTACAGTTTCCACGCAGGTCAAAAACGCTTGGTGCAGCCGGATTCTTTTGAGAAACTAACGCAATTGGGAAAACCGATTTGGTGGTACAGTTTGCACCGGATTGTGAATACGTTGATGTTGCTGGCACTGACTTGGGCGATCGCTTCTGGCAGTATGGTTAAGGAAGAATGGCTGCCGGCTGGGGAATTGACGCAGGTTTGGTATTATTTACACGCTTCTGGTTGGGTGGTATTGGTATTTTGTCTGGCAATGCACTTGTTGATGAGTGCGAAGGTAGGGAGTTTGCCGCTAATTTTGTCGATGTTTGATGCCACATATCGCCCAGAAGATTCGCCGGCTGCTTGGTGGAAGAAAATTCGCTCTTTAGTCGATCGATCTTAATGTGAAAATGCTTAATTTGAAAAGGAACAGAAATATTTTATTAATTGTTGCGGAAGTCTTGGTAATGGGAGGTTGGTTGTTTGCTGTGGTTGCACCTTTATTATTTCCCTAATCCTATCATATAGCAATCCTAAATCATTTGTGAATTTCTTACTCCCTCCCCTTGGCAAGGGGAGGGTTGGGGTGGGGTAAAAAATTTATGACTCCTGCAAGGATTGCTATAGGAATTTGGGTTAACAAATGATCAGTAGGTTTGTAGTGAGGACTTCAACCCTCTGTTTTCTGACGACTCAAGTCCTCAGTACAAACCGAAATTAAGCTTTTCGCGCAGCTTGCTAGCAAGATTTGCGACGGGTTTCCCTGGTGGCAAGATGCGATATCAAACGATCGGCAATTTTACCATAAACTCAGCACCGCCCCCAGTTTGAGATGTAATTTGAGATTGCACTGGAGATTCAACTGTAAGGCGGCCGCCGTGCAATTCTACAATAATTTTATAGCAAACCGACAACTCCAATCCTGTAAAATTTTTAAATGATTTAGTAAGGCCAAACTCCTCAAATATTCTGTGTTGAATTTCCGGCGGAATTATAGAGCCATTGTGGGCGATCGATACAACAATAAATCTGCCTGTATACTCCTCGACAATATCGGTTTTGATTGTAATAATTTGCGCCGAGTTTTCAATACTTTTAACTGCATCTATAGCATTGATGATGAGACTGGCGAATACCTGGCTCAGTTGACCGGGATAACACAAAATAGGCGGCAGGTTGTGGTACTCCTTGACTACTAATATTTTTTGCTCCAATCTGTGAGCCAGCAACAGCAAAATATTGTCGATGCTCTCATTAACGTTGGCGTGTTCTTTGTTGGCTTCGTCAGGAAGTGAAAATTTCCTCAAAGCCAGGACTATCTGGCGAATGCCATCGGCTCCTCTTTTCAAAAAATTGAGGATTTGTGGCAACTCTTGGCTGATAAAATCTAGGTCGCAAGTCTCTATTTTTTTTGCAATTGGTGGCACAGGTTCGGGATATTGTTCTCGATAGAGGCTAATTATACTAAGCAAATCTTTGATATAATCGTTGAGGTGAATCAGGCGGCCGTAAATAAAGTTAATCGGGTTATTAATTTCCTGGGCCACTTCAGTGGCTAGTTGACCAACCATTGTAATTTTTTCGCTGTGTACTAAATGCTCTTCGGTTATTCTGAGTTTGGCTAATACTTCTTCCAAAAGTTTGAGTTCTTCTTGAATTTGCCCGTGGAGTTGGGATTGGGAAATTGCGATCGCCAGCGAGTCTGCAATTGCTTCCAAAACTTCTACCTCGTCGGGAGTCGCAAACCGGCGGTTTGCACAGGCGAACAGATATCCAAGCCGATGATTCTGAGTTAGTACGGGTACTGCTGCGTAGTGACTATTTGTAAGTTCGATATGGGCGTGTTCCTCAGACGCTGTGGCATCAGGGGCGGCGGTTTTATGTAGCAGTATCGTTTCGCAGCGGTGAAGCCGTGCAGCTAAATCTCCAGAGGGCCCTCCTGGAACACCAAAGATTCCCAAGCGCGTCGGCAAACCTTCCCGGCAATATTCCCAGCCAAATTCTAAAGTATCTTGTCGGGGGTCGTACCATGCGAAAATTGCTCGATCGAGCTTCAGTAAAGTACCGAGTTCGTCTACTGTAGTTTGGAGGATGCGATCGAGGTGCAAGCAAGCGCGAATGCGACCAGTCAAGCGGTGGAGAAGCGCTTCTGTGCGAGTGCGAATGCAGTTGAGGGCAAACAGCTTGAGCGCCACAATTGCTGCGAAAATAGCTGCGAGGGCAAGTACGGTGACGGCTGCTGCAAGTATATTTAAGGGGAGCAATTCTTTTTCGAGATTGTCGCGGGGAATTACGAGGGCGATCGACCATTCAGCTTGTTCTAAAGGAAGATAGGCAACATAAACTTTGGCGTCGTTGATTTTAGTCAGGACAAGGCCCGTTTTTTGATAAACCATCTCCCGGGCTACATTCGCCAAATTAGCATCTGCGGACTCTAAAAGACTCGGAGCCGGCTTGTCGGTATTTCCGATTAACCGAGCGTCGGGATGCACAATCGGCACTCCTTGAGAATTCAGAACAAAAGCGTAAGTTCCTGCCCCATATTCCAGCTTTCCTACTACTTGGGCAATTCGGTCGATCCCAATGACGCCGTTCATTACTCCGATCGGCTTTTCGGCGGTTTTATCAATAGAATTTGCCAAATTTGACCACACCGGAGCCGAAATGGGAACAATACTTTGTCCTTTGAGCGTGCGAGAAATGGTAGGATCTGAAACATAGACTTCCCCAGCCATCGCCTTTTTAAAGTGTTGGCGGTCGCTAACATTAATCAACGCTCTGCCCACTTTTGTGGTGAAATAAGAACCGTCGGGATCAATTAATGCGAAGTGCTGGAATTCTTGCAGTCGATTTACTTCCGATTTTAAGTAAGGCTCTGCCACTGACCAATTCATCGAACGAACCGGAGGAGTGTTGGCGAGGATTTCGATCTCAGCCTTTCTAGTACCGAGCCAGCGATCGATCTTGTTGGCGCGATCCCTAACTTCTAACAAAGCATTTCGCTCGCTTTTGGTGATAATCAAGCGGCGAACGCTTTGATAGCTGATACAACCAATGATGCTAGCTGCCAGAATTGTTCCGCCCAAAATTAAGAGCGCAGTTTGGTACCGAAGATGGTATTCGCCCTTTAATTCTGCTGGCAAGAGTCGAGTTAATTTCCACCACTTTACTCTCGCCAAGCTTCGCATGGTTTGACCAATTTGTGAGATTGAAATCCTTAGCTCACCTGCGATCTACTCGCCCGCCTGCTAGTAGTCTTAAACTACTAGCATTCAATAATTGCGGGGATTTTTTAATTTTTTCCCGCCGAGCGGCTCACTTTGTTAAACTGGAATAATATCCTACCACATTTTTGAGCCATTAAAACTTTTCATTAACAACTTAAGATTTTTTTTAACAGTCGTTAATAATTTATGTTAATTAGGTGATGTGAGCAGTGCGAACCCTACATTGAGATGTTTGGTGTTTGTCTTAATAACGGAATATTAAAACTTTTCCTTCCTTAATAAACTAAAAATTTGTTAAATCTTTAATTTACATCCTTTCCGCCTGCATCGGTATTGTTCAAAAATCCAAACAGTCAGTTAGCCCGAAAGCATAATTTTAGTCAACAGTCAAGAATCATATCGAGGAGTGCAACCGGAATTCATATTACATCTCAAAACTCGAAACTATTTTCGGTGCATCCGCTGGCTGAGGCACTGTTAAATTGCCCCAGTTGCGCGATTTGTTTAAAGAACCTTGTGAGTGTGTTCGTGCTGTTTCACATTGTCTTCAGTGCGAATGATACGCTCGGAGTTGAGCACTCTTTTGCGTTCTAAGGAATAAGTAAAGTCGTTGCGAACTGTTCCCAAGGGAATGTGAAGTTGAGCTTGGGGGCGGATTTTGTAAGTGCGGGCAGCGGCGATCGCCCGAAAGCCAAATTCTTCGCTAAACTGAGCTGAGGTCGGGAATTCTGGCAACATTTTGGGTGTTTCGCCGTCGAGCACTGCTCCCAAAGTCGTCCCGCAAATCATTAAATAGGATGTGGGAATTCCCTTCAAAATTGCTTCTAAAGCTGCTGAGGGAATAGCTTCGATTACTTGCACTTCAAAAACTTCGCCTTCTTCTTTGATGAAGCAGGTAGCTACACCGACTGCTATGTAGTCGTCGGTGCAGAGATCAGGAGCGTTGTGATAAACTGTTGCAGTCGTCATAATAAAAGCTTGGTAGTGTGGAAACCGGGAACGAGAAATTATATCATTTCCGGTAACACCGGAATGATGTTGACTGTTGACGGTTCACTGTTGACGCCGTGAACAGTGAACTCGAATTTACTATTCCGATGCTAACGGATTTGATCTTAAGCGATTTTAGATTTTAGATTTTAGATTTATTCCACGGTTTTTTTTCGGGGATTTTACGTGAAAAATCTCAAACCGGCTGTTCTAATACCTAAAATTTTTTGGTTAAGCTCCAAGGAGCCGATCGCACGATTGTGTCGATCGTACCACATCAAGGTAGATGCCGGATGATTCGGCAAGGATTCCCCGCCACCACGACGTTTGCAGGAATATCTTTGACAACAACACTGCCTGCGCCGATCGTACTATTGTCGCCAATAGTGACTCCTGGACAAATAATACTGCCGCCGCCAATCCAAACATTATTGCCAATATTAATTTCAGCGGCGAGTTCTAAACCAGCAAGCCTCATTTCCGGATCTGTGGGGTGAAAAGCTGTGTAAATTTGTACGTTGGGCCCGCACAGTAAATTCTCGCCAATGTTAACTCGATTGCAGTCGAGAATCACGCAGCCAAAATTCATATACAATCCGTTTCCCGCATAAATATTGCTGCCGTAGTCGCAGTAGAAAGGTGGCTCGATTTCAACTTTTGACCCAACTGCACCGAACCATTCTGCGAGAATTTCTAACCGTTTGTCTGGTTCGTCTTCGCGGGTAGAATTGTAGGTTCTGGCGAGGCGGCGGGCTCGCTGGCGCTCTAAAATTAATTGCTCATCAGCAGCTAAATACAATTCGCCGGCGAGCATTTTTTGGTTTTCGGTTTTTTCCACAGTTTTTTCCACGGTAAGAATCGGCGGTTGAAACCGCTACTTCACCAACGAAGTTCCTCTCTAAGAGACTGAAGAATAATGTAGGGTGCGCTAGGCGCACCTTACCGCTATAATTAGCGCGTCATACCAATTTTATATGAGGCTGCATAGAATCTGATCCCCCCTAACTCCCCTTAATAAGGGGGGGACAAGAGCTTGGTCAAAGTCCCCCTTATTAAGGGGGATTTAGGGGGATCGAAATATATGCAACTTCACATTAAATTGGTATCAGTTCATTTTTTGATGTTGTAGCATACATTTAGGTTTCCGGTTTTGACTGCAAACAAACAGCTAAATCCAGATTGGCTAATTTCTCAAAAGCTCGATCGATCGATCCTTTTCCCCGCAAAAAACCAGTATTTGCACCGGGACAAATATACTCTAAAGTTTGCGGCGAAAATCGATCGAGAATTGACTTCACGCTGTTAATTTGCCTAGGCCAGTGAAAAGTTTTTGCTGTCAACAGCGGTACTGGGGCGGCTTCTCGGTTGGGGAGCAAGTGCCTACCCGAAAACAGCACTCCACCGCTGCCACTATGATAAAGGCAAGAGGAACCAGGAGAATGGCCAGGAGTCCAAAATGCTTTCATTCGATCGCTCACAACAAATTCTCGCTCAAAAACCGTCACCTTCAAACCCGGCAGTAAATAAGCTTCCTGCTCTTGAATCAGGATCTCGCACCCCGTGGCTTCCTGAATCTGCCGCGCCTTGGCGATAGCGCCACGGTGGGTGAGAAACAGCAGTCGCACGCCGCCGTGTTCCCGCAAAAATGTTTGGTTAATCTCATCCCAAGCGGGACAATCCACCAGGATGTTAGTTTGGTTTTCTACAATGAAATAGGCTGTTGCACCCAGGGTATCCCGGTTAGGCGGGAAAGCAAGGATATTGTCGAGCACGGGCCTGGGTTGTTTGGAGACTGAACTCTGTTGTTTCAAGGAAGTATTTCAGAAGGGAATGGGATAAATATTATGTTCTTTTTACTATGGTTGTTCGTATTGGGGCTGATATCGTACTTCTTGTTGCAGAACGGCACCAGCCGCATCACCAGGACTCCGATATGGCTGCTGTGGCTGGTAATGATGGCGCCGGCGCTGATTTGGAGTGGTTGGATTTTAGTTTACGGTACCAGCAAAACTGTACCGCCGGAGTTGGTAATTATACCTTTTCTGGTTTGCCCTTTTTTGTATTGGTTTTTGGTACAGTTGGGGCGCAAGAAAATTACCGCCGAAACTGCTGAGCAGCTAGCAGCAGAAGCGACTGAACCTGCAAAGCCAAAACCGCCTGTGCGCCCGATCAATGCAGCAGAAGAAGCGAGTTTGCGCGATTGTTTTCCTTGGTCAATTTACTTTTTGCGAGATTTGGAATTTCGGCCACAGGCTGTAATTTGTCGCGGACAGTTGCGAACCAACCCGGAGGCGGCTTATCAGGCAATTCGGGAGAATGTGGAGAGGCTTTTTGGCGATCGCTTTTTAGTAGTATTTCAAAACAGCTTGAGCGGTCAACCTTTTTTTGCTATAGTTCCCAATCCCAGCCACCAATCAGGGGAAACTCCTGTCAAAACCGAATCTGTAACCCGGCCCTTTTTCGCATTAGCTTTGTTGCTAATCACGGTGTTTACGACTACGCTTGTCGGGGCGCGACTTGCCGGAGTTACTGAACAAGCTTTGCAGTCCAACCCATCAATGTTGCTGCAGGGTTTGCCTTACTCGCTGGCTCTAATTACATTTTTAGCAATTCACGAATCCGGCCACTATTTAGCTGCCCGATTTTACCAAATTCGCACGACTTTGCCTTATTTCATACCGATTCCTTTTTTCTTAGGAACTTTTGGGGCTTTCATTCAAATACGGAGTCCAATTCCCCACCGCCGAGCTTTATTTGATGTTAGCATTGCCGGCCCCCTTGCGGGTTTAGTGGCGACAGTGCCATTATTAATTTGGGGTTTGAATCATTCGACTATTGTACCGCTGTCTGACAAGTCGGGAATGTTAAATTTTGAGTCTTTCAAACCCAGTTTTTCCCTGCTGATGACTTTGTTGAGCAAGTTAACTTTGGGTGGTGCTTTAAATGCGGAAACTGCGATAAATTTGCATCCGGTAGCGGTGGCTGGTTATTTGGGTTTGATCGTGACGGCGTTTAATTTGATGCCGGTGGGGCAACTCGACGGCGGGCACATTGTACACGCGATGTTCGGCCAGCGAGCGAGTATGGCGATCGGGCAAGTTGCTAGACTTTGTATGCTGCTGCTTTCTTTTTTGGAACAGGGTTTGCTGCTGTGGGCGATTATTTTGTTTTTCACGCCACTAAACGACGAACCGGCGTTGAATGATGTCAGTGAATTGGATAATCGGCGGGATTTTTTGGGGCTAATGGCGATCGGGCTTTTGTTAATGATTTTGTTGCCGGCGCCCAGGGTACTCCTTGAGTGGTTAAATGTTTAGAAGGAAGTTCGGCAACGGATTCTGTAACGGATTTAACTAACGGATCGATGCCGAAGTCCGAGGTAATAGAGAGGAAGGAAGAAAAGAGAGGTTGACAAAATCCTGCAAGAGTGGCTATACAAGCGAGTTTAGCATTTCTCAACTCGCTTTATATCTCGAAGTAATCTTTATTTTCACCGACTGATTACAGAAATATGTCTTACAAATCCTTTACTTTCCAACAATTAGAAGAGCGATTTGGATTGGAGCTATCACTCAGTCCTATTTTGAGTGCCAAGGTTGTTCCTGTAGAACCATCCGAATGGCTTTGGAGAGCAATCGAAATTAGTTCTAACACTGCTGTTACAACTGCAAAAGAACGTTCGGAACGGATTATTTCTCCTATTCTGTTAGAATTAAGAGAAAGGAACAACAGACAATTTTCTCTTTTTTCTGGTTGGTCATTTGATGTAGATGCTGAGCTGGGATTGAATGGGGAATGCGACTTTCTAATGTCTTCTGTTCCGTTGGATTTTGAAATTAAAGTTCCTGTTTTTGCATTGAGAGAAACGAAAGGCGGAGAAATAGAATCTTGTCTGCCACAGTGTGCAGCACAAATGGTAGCAGCTCAGCTATTTAACGAACGCGAACACAATTCCATACCTGCAATATATGGCGGCGTAACTACTGGCGTTGTCTGGCGGTTTCTTAAATTAGAAGGAAATAATTTAATTATTGATGTTGATGTTTATTGTCTCGATAATGTTCCTATGATTTTAGGTGTTTTACAAACAATCGTTAATTTGTACCAATAATTTGACGAATTTAATAAAATAGGTTTGTAGGAAAATTCCGTTGTTATTACAAACTTAATGATATTTTTTTAGCCGACGCGAGAGCGAAAAAGTGTGATCGCAAATTAAATAATCTAGCTGTACCAATGATCGCAATTACTCCCGAACAAATAGCGCTAATTCCGATCTATCGCGAGAAGTGGCGACAAATTGGACTTTCGATCGCACAGATCGATCGCCCGCAAGCGATAGCGGCCATCAACACCGCCTACAACATCATCGGCTGTTCTGAACCGGAAATTATTTTCTGTGACAGCCCTTACATAGCTTTGCAAGCAATTGAACCGCTAAGGATACGCGATTCTGGTCTGGGAATGGCCAGCGAAATCAGAAACAAAATTCATAAGGAATTGTACGATATATTAAGAAGTCAACTGGACAGGAAATTAGAAAATAAGATTTACAGCCAACTCTATAATCCGCTGTACGCTCAACTGATGAATCAACTGCACCTTCATGTTAAAGACGAAGTTTACGTCAAATTAGCAAGGAAGTTGGGCGGGAGATTTCAGAGATTCCTGATCGATCAGGCTTATCATAATAACAGCATAGTTTCCGAACTGTCAGCCTGTCACGGAAGTTGGGTGGATTTTTGTATTGGCGTGTTAAATTTGGAGTACGATCGCCCTTTATACTCAGCCTTTAAATCTTTAGTGGAAAACTGTGGCTGGATTTACCCGTTTGAGAAAATGTGCTTTGTGTGCGATCGCCCGATCAAACTTCATTTTGATAGCGAATATTTGCTCCACGCAGAAGCTCAACCAGCGGTTGAATTTGCTGACAAGTTCAGTGTATACTCTTATCGTGGCGTCCGACTGCCGGAAATAATTGGTCAAGTTCCGCCGCAGTCTTGGCAAGCTTCAGGGCTGTTAACAGAACAGAATGCCGAAGTGTGGCGAGTTTTAATTCAGGCGATCGGCTATCCGAGAATTTGTCAAGAATTGCAAGCAACTGAATTGGATACTTGGCAAGAATATACTTTGTTAAAAATTGAGAATAATATTGACATAGAGCCAATTTATTTGTTAAAGATGACTTGTCCGAGTACGGGACACCTTCATGCCTTGCGAGTGCCGCCAAAAGTGCGATCCTCTTCGAGGGCTTCGCTAACGGCTAAAGAAGCGATTAGCTGGTGGACATTCTCACGCCCGCTAAAGCCACGGTGATTCCAAACATCACTGTTTGGGCTTCCTCTTTCTGCGACCCGACTTA
>NZ_JAUBSB010000093.1:0-15543 GCF_036702135.1 Microcoleus sp. LAD1_D3
AGTTAATAGTTGGGATTCAATCCAGTCAAGCAAAACTTTCCATTATATCATAAAATTATTTTGCAAGAGGTCTATTCTTGCTATTGCCAAGCCCAAAAAGCTGCATTTGATCGATTATAATTTGGATTTATTCAAAGCAGAAATCAGCAAAAAACAAAAAAGTCTAGTTCAAGAAGGGATAGAAAATGGAACGGTAGAGCTTCACGAAGGGGATTCTTCGACAATTTTAAGGAGCTTTACTGACGAGTATTTTGACTGGATATATATCGATGCCGACCACGAATATCAAGGTGTATGCAAAGATATTCAGCAAGGCTATACTAAAGTTAAAGCCGAAGGAATGATGGTTTTTAACGATTACACGAATTGGTCGGTATGCGAGGTAATGCCTTACGGTGTGGCGAAAGCAGTCAATGAGTTTTGTATTGCGAATAACTGGGAACTCATATTTTTTGCCTTTCAGTCCCTAGGCTATCACGATGTTGCAATCAGGAAAAATACTGGGGAAACGGCCGTGCGAATTCCGTTGCAGGAAGCCAATTCCGAATTGCAGAATTATCAATACCAAATTCAACAGCTACAGTTACAGTTGGAACAAGCTAAAAAGACGATAGACTTGATGGAAAACAATCAATCTGGGAAATTGCGATCGATCTGGCGGAAAATCCAACAAAAATTCTAGCCCAGCCTGATTGCCAAATCTAAAATATACAATGGTATTGTCCCGCTGGGGATGGTTTTTAGGTTAGATTCGATCTATGTATGCCTGATATTAGAGGTTATAGATGGAAATAGGCGTCCCCAAGGAAATCAAGGATTTAGAGTTTCGAGTCGGGCTCAGTCCCACAAGTGTCCGGGCTTGTTCGGACAAAGGTCACACAGTTTTCGTGGAAACGAATGCTGGTGCTGGGGCTGGTTTCGCCGACGAGGACTACGTTCAAGCAGGGGCTAAGATTGTTTTAAAGGCTTCAGATGTCTGGAATCGCGAACTAATTGTTAAAGTTAAAGAACCGCTGCCTGCTGAGTATCCGCTGATACAAAAAGAGCAGTTGCTGTTTACATATTTGCACTTGGCGGCCGATCGCACATTAACCGAGCATTTAATCAGCAGCGGAGTCCAGGCTATCGCCTACGAAACCGTCGAACTTCCGGACAGAAAATTGCCGCTGCTAACGCCGATGAGTATTATTGCAGGGCGTTTGGCCGTGCAGTTCGGAGCTCGGTTTCTGGAACGACAGCAAGGTGGCAGAGGAGTGCTTTTGGGCGGCGTACCGGGAGTGAGACCGGGTAAAGTTGTGATTTTGGGTGGCGGAATTGTCGGCACAGAAGCAGCCAGAATTGCTGTAGGAATGGGCGCGAGAGTGCAGATATTAGACGTAAATGTCGATCGCTTAGCCTACTTGGAAACACTGTTCGGTTCCCGAGTAGAATACCTCTACAGCAGTCCTTTGCAAATTGAAGCTG
This sequence comes from Microcoleus sp. LAD1_D3, assembly GCF_036702135.1. Lineage (NCBI taxonomy): Bacteria > Bacillati > Cyanobacteriota > Cyanophyceae > Oscillatoriales > Microcoleaceae > Microcoleus > Microcoleus sp. LAD1_D3. The sequence goes on from NZ_JAUBSB010000093.1 coordinate 1,465, forward strand.
TTATCCCCGATACTGATTTGTTAATCGGTGCGGTTTTGGTGTTAGGTAAAAAAGCTCCGGTGCTGGTTTCTCGCGAATTTGTTGCGAAGATGCACCCCGGTTCTGTGATTGTTGACGTAGCCGTTGACCAAGGCGGCTGCGTGGAAACTTTGCGGGTAACTTCACACACAAATCCTACTTATGTAGAGGAAGGAGTTGTGCATTACGGCGTGCCGAATATGCCCGGTGCTGTGCCTTGGACTGCGACTCAAGCTTTGAATAACAGCACTTTGCCTTATGTTTTGCAGTTGGCAAATAGCGGGATTAAAGCTTTGGAAATGAATCCGAGTTTGGCGAAGGGATTGAACGTGCAGAATCACCGATTGGTGCATCCGGCCGTGCGCGAGGTTTTCCCCGATTTGGCCGATTAGATTCCCCTTTTTTCAGCAAATCCCGTAGGGTGCGTCAGATCAAAGCTTGTGGATTATTAATAACCGGACGCGATCTGACGCACCCTACTCAACTACACAGGGTTTTGCGATGTTTGGCTAACAGTAAATCCTCGCAACTAAAGCATTTCTCAACCCGAACAGTAATTTGTGCAAAATATTACTCGCCGTCCAGAAAAAAAATAAATTCCCCAAAACACTTGACAGATTCGCGAAGTTATGGAATAGTAGTAATTCGTGACCGATGCGGAACTGGCGGAATTGGTAGACGCGCATGATTCAGGTTCATGTGGTGCAAGCCTTCCGGGTTCAAGTCCCGGGTTCCGCATTCCAAAGGCAGAAAAAAGTTTGGGGTTAACCCGATACAGGCAATAACCCCATTCGCTCTGCTGAATTAAACAATGCTGACAAGTATTCAAAACCCCCTAGTTAAAGAAATTCGCAAGCTGCACAGCTCGAAGGGACGCAGGGAACAACAATTATTTTTACTCGAAGGGACGCACTTGCTGGAGGAAGCTTGCGCTGCCAAATACCCCCTAGCAACGGTTTGCTGCACTCCCGAATGGCTGGATCAGCACGGGCAACTTTGGGAGCAAGTTGGTAATTTAGCCGATCGCACAGAATTAGTAAGTGCAAAAGTGTTAGAGTCGATCGCCACTACAGTCCAACCCGACGGCATTGTCGCTACCGCACCCCGCACCGCAACAAAGCCTGCAAAATTGTCAACTTTAGGAATAGCCCTAGAAACAATCCAAGATCCCGGCAACTTGGGGGCGATCGTCCGCACGGCTGCGGCTGCTAATGCCGACGGTTTGCTGCTGAGCGCAGACAGCGCCGATTTAGACCATCCCAAAGTGCTGCGCGCCTCCGCAGGAGCTTGGTTTAAGCTGCCAATGGCAGTCAGTCCAGATTTAACCGCCGAAGTCTCCGCGTATAAAAATCGAGGAATGCAAATTTTAGCAACCGTCGCCGGGGCCAGTTTAAGTTATTGGGAAGTAGATTTGCGAGTGCCGACTCTGATAGTTTTGGGCAACGAAGGCTCTGGTTTGTCGGAAGAATTGAGGAGTTTGGCCGATCGACAAATCCAAATTCCCCTGAGTCGTGGCGTAGAATCTTTAAATGTGTCGATCGCCGGAGCCCTCATCTTGTACGAAGCTCAACGGCAAAGAACTGATTAGACTTATTGCATAAATTTTTGATTCATAGGGAAGCCGCAGATGCAACGCAGATGCAACGCAGATTCATTTCCAGATAGGAGAGCGAATGCCTGTCATTCAAATCTCTTATTTAATTGTTAATTAATCCTTATCTGTAGGGCGGGTTCATCAATATGTGTAACTTCACATTTATAGTCTGGGAGGCACGGGTGGCCGGAAATCCGGTTTTTTAACCAAAATACCTCCTTACAGCCCGCAGATTCCGTAAAAAGCCCGCTTTCTTGGGTTTTTTGTGCGATCGTCAACTGAAGCTGCCGGGCCTTTAAATTGTATTTTTTACTTCGCTGTGCCCCCAGCATTTCCTCCCCCTCTCCCCCTCTACCAATCTCCCCCTCTGAGATGTGGCGGATTTTGTTTATATTGATGCAAACTGTAAAGCCAGGAAAGCGGATACTCTCGTAGCAACAGTTCAGGCTGGCATGAAATAAATATGAAGAAATGTAGGCAACTGCTCTCACAAATGTTAAGATTCTTAACATAACGTAGTATTGTGCACGCCCCAACCAAAACCTAACCTGAGACGGTGCTGACTGGGAGTAGTAGCTAGCTACCATAAAATTAAGCCTCTTTAAATGGAAGGAAAGCGCAAGTCCCCGCCCGCTTTCCTTCCCAGCTAAAGCTAGGGGTTTGCGACTACCGCAAACCTTTAGAGGCACAGATCCTCAGCGGGAAAAGCTCATGAAAACTCTTAAGTCCTCAGATACAGATTCTGTTCGCGCTTACTTGCGGGAAATCGGCCGCGTTCCCTTGTTGACCCATGAGCAAGAAATACTCTACGGGAAACAGGTACAGCGCTCAGCCGCACTGCATCAGGAGAAAAATATTTTAGCCGAAGAGTTAGGCCGCGACCCGACGGCGGCTGAATGGGCACAGGCAGTTGGGCTGTCTGAGGCACAGTTGCAGCGGACGATCGAACACGGGGAAAGGGCAAAGCGCCAAATGGTGGAAGCGAATCTCCGCCTGGTAGTGTCTGTTGCCAAGAAATATATCAAGCGCAACGTAGATTTACTGGATCTAATTCAGGAAGGCACGATCGGGATGCAGCGGGGAGTAGAAAAATTTGACCCGACTAAGGGCTACAGATTTTCGACTTATGCTTATTGGTGGATTCGTCAGGCAATTACTCGGGCCATCGCCGAAAAAGGCCGCACCATCCGCTTGCCGATCCACATCACCGAAAAGCTCAACAAAATTAAAAAAGCTCAGCGCCTACTAGCTCAACAGCTTGGCCGTGCGGCCACGGCTGCTGAATTGGCATCAGAGCTAGAATTGACTCCCAAACAGATTCGCGAATATCTTGATCGCGCGCGCCTGCCACTTTCCCTGGACTTGCGCGTGGGAGACAATCAAGATACAGAGTTGGGCGATTTGTTGGAAGATACGGGTACTACCCCGGAAGATTTTGCCCTGCAATCTTCCCTGCGGACTGACTTAGACCACCTGATGGCGGAACTGACTCAGCAACAGCGAGAAGTGCTCGCCTTGCGGTTTGGTTTAGAAGACGGGCAAACCTTAACTTTGGCCAAAATAGGCGATCGTCTCAACATCAGTCGGGAACGAGTGCGGCAAATAGAACGGGAAGCTTTGACCAAACTCCGCAAGCGCAAGCAAGATATGAACGATTATCTAGCCAGCTAGGTAGATTGGGGATTGGCGATCGGACATTTCGCCCACTCGCAATCCCCAATCTAAAATCGTAAAAACCGCCGCTTTTAATTCGGTTGTGCCCACTTGGTTGCTACAAATGTCCTGCTACATTAGTAATTACTTAGTAATAAAGATCAGCAGCGATCGGATAAGGGTTATTTAATTTAACCACCCGCGTCTAAAATAACAAGCTGTATCTGCAACGGAGGTACTCGTGAGCAACTCATCTAATAAATCCCCAGAATTCTTTGAAGAAGACGGAGAAAATGCCAACTTATTATGGCAATACGTGCAGTCAATGGCTCCCGACACAGTTACTCAGTTGTCTAAGCCGACTTCTCACGAAGTGTTTCAAGTAATGGAGCGAAATATTGTTGGACTTTTGGGGAATTTGCCTTCGGAACACTTCGGCGTGACAGTGACTACCAGTCGCGAACATTTGGGTAGATTGCTCGCCTCGGCTATGATTAGCGGTTATTTTCTCAAAAATGCCGAACAGCGAATGACTTTTGAAAAGTCCATACAAGCCAGTGAGAGACACGGCTCGGACGATTAGTAGATTCTTAACATTTAAGTGGTCCAAGTGTCAAGCCCCCCCTCGCAAGATGGGGGTTTAATATTTTAGATTTTAGATTTTAGATTTTAGATTTTAGATTTTAGATTGTTGATTTTAGATTAAATAATTGAATAATTATTGATATTATTCTTAAATTCCCAATTCCCAATTCCCAATTCCCAATTCCTAATTAATATGTCTTTTTCTCCTGCTGCCCACAAAGTTATCGGCGTTGCTGCGATCTGGAACGATCGCCAACAAATTTTGATTGACAAGCGCCGACAACACGGACAGCACGGGGGTTTCTGGGAGTTTCCGGGCGGTAAAATAGAGCCTGGGGAAACAATCGAAGCTTGCATAGAACGGGAAATTATGGAGGAGTTGGGGATTGTCGTAGAAGTTGGCGATCGCTTGATTACAATTGACCACGACTACACTAAATTTACAGTTAGACTATACGTGCACCACTGCCGCCACGTCAGCGGGGAACCGCAAACGATCGAATGCGATGAAATTCGCTGGGTGACACTCGACGAAATTGACCAATTTACTTTTCCCCAGGCAAACGCACAGATTATTGCTGCACTGCGGAAAAGTTGAGTTGTAATATCAAATTCCGTGGCTACTGACCTCTGACAACTGTTAACTGACAACTAAAACTTAACTTTTATTTTTGAACCGGCAGAGTAAAGTGAAAACAACTGCCTCTATCGGGTACAGAGTCTACCCAAATTTGACCGTAGTGGGCGCGGATGATGCCTTGACACAGAGACAGTCCAATGCCGTAACCGTCGGTTGATTTATCTCGCTGCAAGCGAAAGCTGTCTTCAAAAATGCTCGCGCAATCTTCTTCAGGAATTCCCGGGCCGCTGTTGCAAATGCTGACTTGAACTTTGTAAGCCGTGCGGTGGAGAATTGAAAGATTAACAATTCCTTGGTCTGGTGTGTACTTGCTGGCGTTGTCAAGCAGGTTGACCATGACTTGTTTGATGCGATCGGGATCGGCATAAACCAAGGGCAAATCTGCGGGAATATCTGTTTCTAAGTTCAGACTTTTCGCCTGAAATTTGTCTTGAAACTGCAAGATTACATCTTGACAAATCGCCCCCAGTTCGATTTTTTTGGGTTCAATGTGGAGTTGAGCGTTTGTACCCCGGGCTGCTTCCAGGATATCTGTAATCATACGATCGACAATTCGGATTTGGCGGCGGGCTTGTTTCATCAAATGAGCCGCCAGACTCGGTGTCAAACGCGACTTTTCCCCCTCTTTCACCTTCTGACTTGACTCCAAAGTCTCCAAAGCCAAAGATGCGGCCGTCAAGGGATTTCGCAAGTCGTGAGCTAGCATCGCAATAATCCGGTCTTTCAACTGCAACTGCTCTTGCAGGTGTTCTTTTTCCTGTTTGAGGCGAAAAACTTCATCGGAAAGCTGCACAAGTTCGGCGGCGGAAGCAACGGAATAGATGGGTTTTGGGTTAGTCAAAGTTCCAGCAAGTGCTGGGGCTGACTGCTGCTGAGCTGTGTATTCTTCTACAGAACGCTTCCAGCGGGGCCACCAGTGTTCGAGTTGGGCGATTAAATTGCTGCCGGCGAGAGTTTGTCGCGGATCAGGATGAATTTTGAGCAGCGAGGGAGTGGCTACAAGTTTAAAGTGTTCGGCTAAATCCGGCTGTTCTCCTACGTCGATGATTTGAAGCTCAAAGTCACACTCTGCCTTCAAATCCTTTAGGGACTTGCGGATGTGTCTGGTCTGTTCCCGGGAAGAGGGACGCTTGTCTACAAACAGCAAAAGCTGTAAAAGCGGTTCGGAATTTACCGGCTGTTCGGGAGAACAGTCAGTGCCGGTGGTGCCGAGTGTTGGATGGACGCTGTTGAGCTTTTCGATCGGGTGAAAATAATTGAGCATTGCCTAGCCGAGTTATTTCACTTCTACTTTAATTTAATACTTACTTTAGATTTATGCTATTGTCCGATAATTTCATTACGGCGGGCAGATGATATTTTTGAGATGGAAGAAAAATGAGTCGCTGCGGGTGGTGGTTCAAGTGGCGGCCGCCTTTTTTGTGCTGTGCCTGTTGCTGACGCTGCACCGCTACTACAGCTTTTACGCTACTTACGACCAAGGCATTTTCAATCAACTTTTTTGGAACGGCACTCGGGGTCACTTGTTTGAGAGTTCCCTTTCTTCGGCTTTGTCCACTAATGTGGTTCACCAAAATCAGCTCCCGGAAGTATCTTACTATCGGTTGGGGCAGCATTTCACCCCGGCGCTAATGCTGTGGCTGCCAATTTACTCGCTGTTTCCCTCGCCCCTCACTTTGACTGTGTTGCAGGTGACTTTAATTACGGCGGCTGGAGGAGTGCTCTATGCTCTGGCCAGACACTATCTCGAACCGAGGCTGTCGGCGACAATTGTTGTGAGCTATTACTGCGCTAACGCCGTCATCGGCCCGACTTTGGGCAATTTTCACGATATTTGTCAAATGCCGCTGTATGTCTTTGGCTTGCTGCTGGCGATGGAGAAGCGCTGGTGGCCCTTGTTTGGGATTCTGGCAACTTTAATTTTGGCCGTGCGAGAAGATGGGGGAGTTGTTTTATTTGGCGTCGGAGTTTACCTGATTTTGAGTCGGCGCTACCCTCGGACTGGTTTAGCCGTCTGCATACTCAGTTTTGGTTATATGATCGTCCTGACCAATCTGATTATGCCTTTGTTTTCTGCTGACATATCCCAGCGGTTTATGATGGAGCGCTTCGGTCAATATGCCGATGGAGAGGAAGCTTCGACTCTAGAAATTATTTGGGGAATGGTGAGCAATCCCGGGCGGTTGGTGGCTCAATTATTTACGCCGTTTTTTGGTAAGATTAGATACCTGCTTGGCCAGTGGTTGCCATTAGCTTTGGTTCCTGCTTTCGCGCCTGCGTCTTGGATGATAGCTGGATTTCCGCTGCTGAAGCTATTTTTAGCGAAAGGAGAGTCGGTGCTGGCGATTAATATTCGCTATGCGATGACTGTGGTTCCAGGGCTTTTTTATGGGGCAATTCTGTGGTGGGCCCAGCGTCAAAAGGAAGAAGATAGAATGGTGAGAGAGGAAAGAATGTTTTTGCGTTTTCCTTCTGCTTTATTTCCTCTGCCTTCGTCTTCAAAGTTTCGCCGCTTTTGGGCGTTTTGCATCTGTTTGTCGCTATTTTTTACCTTCACTTCTAACCCAAATCGGACTTTTTCTTTGATTTTGCCCGATGCGATCGATCCTTGGGTGCAGGTTCCTCTCGTCAGACAATGGCAGCACGTTTTGCAAGTGCGGCCGCTATTGGCTCAAATTCCTGCTGATGCTAGCGTGGCAGCGACGAATACTCTTGTGCCGCTTTTGTCAAGCAGGCGGGAAATTCTCAGGTTTCCGATGTTTGAACTCCGCAATGATGCGGGGAAGGCAGTGAAGATGCAATATGTAATTGCCGATATCTGGCAGTTGCAGCAGTATCAGGCTGCGTTTCGCGGGGAACGGGGACAGTTGCAGGAGATCGTACCGGCGATCGATCGAATGTCTAAATCTGGAGATTACGGAATTGTTGGCTTTGAAGACGGCGCGATTTTGATGCGTCAGGGTGCTGTTTCTAATTCTGCATCGGCTGCTGCTTGGACCCGTTTTCGCGGCGAATTGGAGCCGATTTTGAAGAAACGCTAAGCGGGTAGAGGCGATCGCCATTGCTTCCCTCAGTGGCTCAAATCTTGAGGAAACCTGTTTTTTTCAGGTAATGGCGATCGAGCAATTTCGTGCAAAAACCAGGTTTAGGCATGATTTTCTGTCTTTGTTGCTGCCAAAAGTCAGGCATTGGGCATCAACTTGCGATCAACTCAAATTTGAGGAATATAATTATACAATAAATCTGTTAATCCTAAACATTAAGTTATATAAATTATTTGGAGGAAGAAAGATGAAAATTTTGGTATTGGCATGGGAGTTTCCTCCCAGAATCGTAGGCGGTATCGCCCGCCACGTATCGGAACTGTATCCTGAATTGGTAAAACTCGGCCACGAAATACACTTAATTACAGTAGAGTTCGGCCACGCGCCGATGTACGAAGTGGTGGAAGGAATACGGGTGCATCGGGTGTTGGTTGGGCACGCCAGGGACTTTTTTCACTGGGTGGCGAACCTCAACCAAAGCATGGGCCAACAAGGTGGCAAACTGATGCTTGAGGAAGGCCCCTTTGATATCATCCACGCTCACGATTGGTTAGTGGGAGATGCGGCGATCGCCCTCAAGCACACCTTTAAAGTACCGCTACTTGCCACCATCCATGCCACCGAATATGGGCGCTTCAACGGCATCCACAATGACGGGCAGCGCTACATTAACGCCAAGGAAAACGACCTCGCTTACAACGCTTGGCGGGTAATTGTTTGCAGCGATTATATGCGGCGAGAAGCCGAACGGGTACTATCGACTCCGTGGAACAAAATAGAGGTAATTTACAACGGAATTAGACCAGATAAAAAGCCCCGGTGGCACGAATTTGACGCGATGGATTTCCGCCGCAGGTTTGCTGCTGATGATGAGAAAATTGTCTATTATGTAGGAAGAATTAGCTATGAAAAAGGCATTGGTGTATTTCTAAACGCTGCACCTAAAGTAATTTGGGAAATGGGGGGTAAAGCAAAAATTGTAATTGTTGGTGGTGGCAATACAGACCATCTTAAACATTTAGCTTGGCATTTAGGAATTTGGAATAAGTGTTATTTTACTGGGTTCATGTTTGAGGAACATCTCGACAAATTCCAGACGGTGGCTGACTGTGCAGTTTTTCCCAGTCTTTACGAACCTTTTGGGATTGTAGCGTTAGAAAGCTTTGCTGCCAGGGTGCCGGTGGTGGTGTCGAATGCGGGCGGACTTCCAGAGGTGGTGCTGCACACTAAAACTGGCGTTGTTACTGAGGCAAATAATCGGGATTCTTTGGCCTGGGGGATTTTGGAGGTGCTGAAAAATCCGGGTTACGCGCGGTGGTTGGTTGACAATGCTTATGAGGATTTGGAACGCCGGTTTAGTTGGCAGAAGTTGGCGATAGAAACCGAGTGGGTTTATGAACGGGTGGTGGAGGAAAGGGCTGAGGTTGATTGGTGAAACTGACAATCAGACTCGGCGGTTTAAACCGCTGCTATACAAACCAAGTCCGCGCAACGCCAGACTAATAAATACAGGGGTATTTAAATCGGATTCGGCAATCAAAAGGCACGAAATTAAACACTTGACTGTTGACTGTTCACGGTTGACTCTGAGTCGAATATCAAGTTTTTTCGTTGCCAATATTAAGAAATTGTAACACAATGATATAGATACACTCGACCTCAGCTTGAGCGCACTCAGAAGATTTAAAGGGAATTAGCATCTTGAATATTTTTAGGGACATCGATCCCCAACCCAGACGCAGCTTGCTGACTTTATTCACCGCAGGGCTGCTATTCTGGTCAAGTTTGGCTTCGCTGCTGCCAACTTTGCCGCTGTACGTTCAATTTGTGGGTGGCACAAAACAGCAAATTGGCTTTGTGATGGGTGCATTTGCGATCGGACTTTTGCTATCGAGGCCACCGTTGGGTAAAATAGCCGACAGCAGGGGGCGAAAACAAGTTTTGCTGCTAGGCGCGACAGTTGCTGCGATCGCCCCTTTGGGCTACCTGTTAGCTCAATCTATCCCCTTACTGTTACTTATTCGCGTTTTTCATGGCATTAGTATCGCCGCTTTTACCACAGCTTATAGCGCTTTAGTAACAGATTTATCGCCGCCCGGAAAGCGGGGCGAATTAATCGGTTACATGAGCTTGGTGAACCCTGTTGGTTTAGCAGTTGGGCCGGCTATTGGCGGATTTGTGCAAGCTTGGGTTGGTTATACTCCTTTGTTTGCGATGTCGGCAGCTTTCGCTGTAATAAGTCTATTTATTACCTCCAAAATTGCGGAACCGAATTTTGCCGAATTAACAAACTCTGACTCGCTATCTGACGATAAAAGTAGCCAAAAATACTGGGAAATGCTCTGGAATCCTAGAGTGCGGATTCCGGCTTTAGTGTTATTGGTGGTTGGTTTAGTATTTGGAACTTTGAGCACTTTTATGCCTTTGTTTATCCAAGAAACGAAGGCTAATTTGAATCCTGGATTATTTTATTCTACGGCGGCTATCGCCAGTTTCGGTATACGGTTGGTCACGGGACGGGCCTCGGACAAATACGGTCGCGGCTTGTTTATTTCTGGCGGTTTAATCTGTTATGCCGTATCTATGTTATTGTTGTATTTTGCTAACAACAGCAGTTCTTTTTTAATCGCAGCTTTGGTTGAAGGTTGCGCGGGCGGTACGGTTTTGCCGATGATGGTAACGCTGATGTCTGACCGGTGCGAACCTCATGAAAGAGGCCGCTTGTTTTCGCTTTGTATTGGCGGATTTGATTTGGGAATTGCGATTGCTGGGCCGACTTTAGGCTTTGTTGCTGAACAAGTTGGCTACAGAAATATGTTTGGTTTTGCGGCTGGCCTCGCTGGCTTGGCTTTGCTGGTTTTTATTACTCAGTCTAGCAAGGGCTTGTCTAATTCGATGAAATTTGCGATCGGTCGAGGCAAAGATATTTATGCTTTGAATCACTAAACGTACCAAATTAAAAAAGTTATGAGTCTTGAATCGCGAGTTGAATTAATTTCTTAATTCAAAACTCAAAACTCAAAATTCATAACTTTTAGTAGTGGGCTTGGAGGGATTCGAACCCCCGACCTCATGGTTCGTAGCCATGCACTCTATCCAACTAAGCTACAAGCCCCTGTAGAGTTCAGATTTAATCTAAAATTGATTAAGTTCTTTTCTCACAGAATCTAACAGTAACACCATTACCAAAATAATGCAAGACTTTTCGCAAACTTTTTCTAAATTGCCCGATGTGGCACAGCTAACTCACCTCGACAACAGCGGGGAAGCCCAAATGGTGGACGTTTCAGCGAAGGTGGCGACTGTGCGACAAGCTGTGGCAGCAGGCCGGGTGCGGATGTTACCAGAGACGTTTGCGGCGATTGAAGCGGGGAATGCGCCGAAAGGTGATGTGTTGGGCACTGCAAGGCTGGCTGGAATTATGGCGGCGAAACAGACTGCACATTTGATTCCTCTGTGTCACCCTCTGCAGCTGAGTAGCGTGGAGGTGCAGGTGATAGCGGATGCTGATTTGCCGGGGTATCAAATTCGGGCGACGGTGAAAATTAAGGCGGAAACAGGGGTGGAAATGGAGGCGCTGACGGCGGTTTCGGTGGCGGCGCTGACTTTGTATGATATGGCGAAAGGGTTGGAAAAGTCGATCGCCATTGAATCGATTCGACTGGTGAGCAAAAGCGGCGGCAAGTCAGGGGACTATGAAAATTTCGAGGCATAAATTTTCTACCTTGAGAGGGATGTAGAATTCAAAAAGCTGCACTTAAGATTAAAATAGGCAGAGAACTACTAACATCAAGTGAAAAACTATGCCTCCTCGTTGGCCCCGCAAACCCGATCGCAATGATCCAGAGTATCGCCGTTTAGATGACCGGATGAATTTTGCTATCCACGTCGGTCTTTTTTCTGCTACCAATTCTGGTTTGTGGTTTGTTCACAATTTGCAAAAGGCTGATTGGCCTTGGGCAATTTCGGTAACGGGTGGATGGGCTCTAGTAGTTTTGGCCCACGCGATTTACCATTTTGCTATCGCCGATTATTCGCCCCTCACCAAAGATTCTGGCTGAAGGCAGTTGTCGGCGATTTGTTAAGTCTTTTGATTGATAACAAATAACTTTGTGCTTTTTTGATATGGCTAATACTACACAGGCGATCGAATCCTTAGCAGCCGAAATCGGCGAAAATGTCTACATTGACATTGCCAAATGGCATTTGTATCTAAGAGATGCTCACCTGCATACAGTTGTTGCCGAACAACTTTATTCCATGCTCGAAGATGGCAATTTAGATGCTGACAAAGTTGAACGAGTTTTGCAAGGAATTCCAGTCAAGTTGGGCGGCGGCAAGCGGGAAGTGCCACTGGCAGAGTTGATTCCGATGCAGTGTCAAGTTCAATTGATGGATGTTCTGGAGGAATTTCAGCGGAAGATGTAATCAGAAATTGCGCGGAACGTCTGTATGTAGGGTGGGCAATGCCCGCCTTATTTTTTTGAGTATATTTTTACAATTTCTTTAGACTTGTTATTGTGTAGACAGTCTTGGACGCAACTTTTTAACGTAAGGATTCAGGTCGGAAAAAGGGGAATGAGCTCAGGCATAGTCAAGTCACAAGAATGGGCCTCTAGAGCCTCACGGAAAAAAGTCATTACTGAGCGAGCTTGAAAACGACAGGTTTGAATCACACTAAGTAGATCAGCAGTTTCCTCAAATCGCTTCATCGAACGAGAGCCACCAGACACTTTCCGTTTCGTTACAGCTAGCCGTAAAGAACGTTCTGCTAAATTATTATCTGGAGGCACCGAGGGGTCATTGAGAAAATACCACCATTGTTCTGCCTTATCTCGTAAGGATTTGAGCAACAAACCTGCTGCATAAGCAACTTGGTTCAACCAAGTAGCAAGGGCTTTATTCAATCGTATTTTGAAATCCTGCGCCCACGAGTCGTAGGTGAGTCGATCCTTCGTCTTTCGCCAGGCCTCATGGGCGATAAAAGCTTCATCAATTAATGAAAGAAATATTTGAGCGACTTCTGCATTATTATTGTTTCCCCCAAGTCCCAGCACTTTCTTAAAATGCCGCCGTAAATGAGCTAGACACTTCTGTTGGGCTGTGATTGTGCCACCATTATAAACACTGAAATCATCTGAGCTTAAGACTCCAGCAAATTCTTTACCCAGCATGGTTTCTAGTTCCACCCGCCCCCTGGTATCTGCCGCATGAAATAAACAGAATCCTTCTCCACTAGCCGTCCATAGCCATTCTTTGACTCCCATGACACACCACGGTGTTTCATCTACATGAACATTTAATTGAAGAGGTGCCCATTCCCACAGTGCTTTGAGCGCTGGTTTGACTGCTGCTGCTACTCGTTGATTGGTTTTTTGGAGTGTTCCCACTCCCACTTCTATCCTGCCGAGTTCCCACAACAATTCAGTCAGCTTGGCGTAGGAAAGATGTCCATAATTCCCCAGCCCGACTAAGAGTGCTTGGAGATTAACGCTCAAGTCTTGTCCTGAAACTATTCCCAAGGGTGGTTCTCCTCTGACTACTGCACCACATTCGAGGCATTTACACGATTGTGTCTGATATTCGACGACCTCGATTGGTTTTGCTACTAGACTTGCTACTTGCTGTCTGTGGATGTTAATTACTTCACTTAATTCTTTACTGCCACAATTTTGACAGATGTCGGGTGAACTAATTTCAGTTCTGTCTACTCGTCCAAACCCTTTTCGAGTTTTTCCCTGATGACCTGGTTGTCCACCTGGTTTCTTTTTCTGGTCTTCTTCTGGTTTGAGAGTTGGTTTCTCTGGTTTTTGGAGTAGATCCGTTGATGGGGGTTTTGATGAAGTCTGGCTGGTGGTTCGACTTTTTCCCGTAGCAATGGCTAGTTTTTCTTGTAATTCTTCAATAATTTTTTGCAGCCCCAGTACCATTTCCACCAGTTCAGCTTGGCTCAACTGCTCGATGAAGGTTTTTTCTTTCTGTCTGGTGGCTGCGGGCTTTTTCATTCGTTTATTTTACCAGATGCCGCCACTGAAGTTTTTTTTGACCTGAATCCTTACTTTTTAACTTTGACACTCTCTGTAGTGGTAAGGTGCGCCATAACCACCCTAGAGTAGTGGTAAGGTGCGCCATAACCACCCTACAATTGGAGTTGGTGCGTAAGTCTTAGTAGAGTGTCAAATCTTCAGTAGTGGTAAGGTGCGCCATAAGCACCCTACAATTCTGGCATTAGCGAGTAATAGCAGCAAAAAACAATTTGTAACTGTATTCAATCGAACAGAATTTTAATTCGCCGTGAGACGAAAATACACAGTTATTAAAAGACGAGCTTGGTATTGACCAAAGAAAGTAATGGTGTTAAAATAGTTAGCGATTATAAATTTCCTAGCTGTCTCAATGTTCTTGCCAACAAGAAAACATTTAATCATCAAAGGTGCAGCCTACAAAAGCAAATTTTGTACCAAATATACTAGACCTCTTGCAAAATAATTTTATGATATAATGGAAAGTTTTGCTTGACTGGATTGAATCCCAACTATTAACTT
>NZ_JAUBSB010000094.1:0-15496 GCF_036702135.1 Microcoleus sp. LAD1_D3
GATTTTAAACCATCCTAATCTTTCTTCAGTCTTGTCTTATGGTACTTTGGCTGCTTAAAAACTGTCCGGAGTATTGACAAGGGGTAAAGGTAGCGAAGCTGCAACGAAGTGCCATGTGATGGCTGAAACCTGGACGAGTAGGAGAGCGAAAAATTTTAGGGGAGGCTGACAAGTACCCGTCGCCAGATCATGGGGCTGATGCCCAGCAGCACCACCTTAAGTTGATAAATGAAAGGGAAAGATGACTCGGACATTAGGTCATCTTACCGTACTGCCAGTCCCTATCTCCCCCAAAATTTTTCGCTCTCCTTTATGATTTGATTGCAGAGCGATCGCGCTGGGATACTTGAGAATTCGCGACCACCAGACGAATGGGGGGTAGTCCTTTAGATCCGAAAAAGGGTACTCTGAGTTATTAAACGTATACGTTAGTTTCTGCACGATTGCTACTCAAACACCGTATTTGTATCTCGGCTCAATCCCATTTAGACTTTTTGCTTTCCATAGAAGTTTAGAAACCGTAGACCTTGATTTCTAGATCACGGATTGAGCTTTCGATATCCCTCACCTTCTCGTATTTCGAGTCGATCTTACGCTGGATATCTCGAATCTGCTCCTCCAAATGCTCTCGAATTTCTGAAGCTCTACCGCCAGGACGTAAGTTGGAGATGGTATCCCATTTCTGGTTGATAATTTGCTCATCATGACGGATAGAATCACGAATACGGTTCGCTTGCTCCTTTTTATTGGCAATAATCTCCTTCATTTTTTCCCGCCATTCCGCCTGCTTGCGTTCCCGCTCTTGTCGATCCCACTCAAAAACTTTGTTACAAGCTTGACGGAAGCGGTCTTGTACCTGTTCCCGTCGATCTCGAGGAACATGACCAATTGTTTTCCAATCAGCTTGAAGTTGCTTTATTCGCTGAACAGAGTCCCGAACGTTTCCTGCTATTCTTGCACCGATAGCAGAGATATCTTCTGCCTCGGCACACATTCTGAGCTTACGATCTAAGTTTTCAAGTTGTTCTCGTTCTTGGTGATTGAAATACTCACTTCTCCGTTCATGAAACTTGTCCCTAGCTGACTTGAATCGCTGCCAAAGTTTCTCCTCATGGTCTCGTCCAGCAGAACCTGTTGATTTCCAGCGAACGCTTAAAGCCTTAAATGTATCTCCAGCTTTTTTCCAGTCAGTAAAGTAGAGCAGCGATTCTGCTTCTCTGCAAAGTTGCTCCTTCTTGCGTTTATTTTCCTCATACTCACACTCCTTCTGAGCAAAATGAGCTTTACGGCGTTCGTAAAACGCATCGATCGAATTCTTAAAACGAAACCAAATTGCCTCGTCAAACTCTTTTCCCGCAGATCCTAATTGCTTCCACTCAGACTGTAACTGCTTTAAGCCCTCCTCAGCTTCCTTCCACTTGTCTGATTTATTCAATGCCTCAACTTGGCTACAGAATTCACTTTTTTTCCGTGCAAAATAAGCCCTACGACGTTCGTAAAACGTATCTATTGCATATTTGAAGCGCCCCCAGGCTACGTCATCAAAAAATTTTCCTGCAAACCCTAATTTTTTCCATTCAGCCTGCATCTTCTTCAAGCGTTCTTCGCCATCTTTCCAGTTCGTTGAGTTACTCAATGCCTCGGCTTGATTACAAAGCTCACTCTTCTTATGACGGAGCTCAGAAATCCTAATCTCCAAGGCATTACAGAGATTAAGAATTAAGTTTTCTTCTACTTTTTCTTTAGATTCAACTAGACCAATCCGCTCAGCTTCTTGCAAACATGAAAGTAGGTCAACCTTATCAACCCCCCTCTTCCATTCACATCTCCCGTTGTACCTGGGAGTCAAAACGACAATAGCAATCGACTCTGAAAGATCTGGATCTCTAGACAGTATCCAGCGCAGAGTAAAGGTTTTGCCACTAGCAATATCCGCAGCAATTCGAGCATTGCCGTATCCCTTAGCCTCCATGTGCTCCTGTAGGCGAGTATCAATGGAATTGGCTTTCCCCACATACAAAATTTCATAATCACTTCCATCAGAAATTAGATAAATGCCTGATTTACCTCGACAACTCCAACGACTAATAACATCGGGGTTGTCCTTGCCACCAGTAAATCGATGCAGTCTCGACCAACCCTTATCAAAGTTCACTCTTGGCATATCAATTCACCACAAGTTTGACGTTCATTAAAATTAGAGTTTAGACTAAGCAGGTTAAAAAGTGCGATCGTCACCCAACTTTTGAATCTCCCTCGAAGAACGTCAACGGTCGCTGGTATTTATTTTCTGGTTGAGTCTGATAGTTTTTCGCCAGCGACCATTGCCCTTCTTGAGAACTGTTCGCTAGTCTCACAGCGCTCGCACTTTTTGACCTGCTTAGTCTAAACTCCAAAATGTTTTGATTGCAGGGGTTTAAGCGTTTAGTATTGCAGGTCGCTACAAGTAAGGATTTGAGGCTTTTAAATTTCAGATAGATCAATTGGTACAGGTTTATAAGAAACCATCGCAATATTCAAAACGGCACAATCATTTCCTTAGCGTAAGTTTCTGTTCAACTGCTCATTTCACCCCGATCTCTTAGCAAGCATAACGTTTTTTCTACGGTTTTTAGCCCAATTCCCTCTGTTTCTAGGAATGCGGCGAGACTGTATGTACGAGCACCCTCTATTACTTCCCGCACTCGTTTGATATAAGCCTTACCCAAACCCGTCACCTCTATCAGTTCACTCTCAGATAGCCTTAGAAATTCTGTCTTTAAGTCGGTAAACAGATCATCAGGCGCGTCAGGGTCAAAGTGGTAAATCTCAACAGGGATGTCGCAATGGCTTAAATATTTCTGCATGATCGCTAAAGATTCATCTGTAGGGATTCCCCCATTCTGAGTACCGAGTAAAGGAAAAGCGATCGAGGTAATCCCTTTTTCTTTGTAAGTATTGACGAACTTCTGTAAGCCTAGCTCAAGAAACTTTGCATCTGAAGGTTTTTTCCAATGGTTTTTAGTCGGGAAATTCAGCACCCAAGAGCGATCGCTTTTATAAAGCCATAATTTACCAATCTCCATCTGCTTTTGTTTACAAAGCTCAACATAGCGTGTATACATTTCTGGGTAGCGCAGACGAAACTCCAGCGCAATCCCAGCACCCATTACGCCAACACAATTCACTGTGTTAACCAATGTTTGGCACTTGGAGGTAAATAAATTGCCCTTAATAATTTCGAGATTCATTAGTGTAGATTAACCATGTTTTTTCACGTTCTTGAAAGTATACCATTATCGGGGTGTTGGGATTCGATTGTAGCTGAATACAGATTCTTGATCGGGCATTATCTTTAGAGCTAATTTTTCCTTCTAGTGAATTTGCTTTAACAAAGCTAAGGATTAATTCACCTTCTATTTTAAAATCATCATAGTTTTCGATTTTTGCTTCGATAAAATCTGCGTTATGCTTAACCTCAACAAATGGATTTTCGTGGTGGAACAGGTCGCGGCAATTAGCTGCCTCCTCTTTTTCTGTGAATACCCTACTAGCGTACTTCGAGTTTGGCCCGATCAAGCACATTAAAGTTTTTTTATCCTGCTCATTTCGGCAAATAATGGTGATGTCATCTAAGCTCAACTTAGCAATATCTAAATAGTCATGCACAACAAACTCTTGCTGTGATGCCCTTAGAAATGTTTCTCTTCCTGCTTGAGTGCAGTACACATTATCAAAGTCAAAGTATTCCAGAAACTTCATACTATTGCCATAATGAGAACCAGAACGAGCAGCGAGGTTTCCATTACTAACGCCACATTTACTGCCGTGTGTGTCCAGTACACGCTTGAGATTCAGTCTAAAAAAGATCGGCACGGGACAGAGGGCGTAAATTTGACCATTACGTTTGCCTAGCCCCTCATTGTGCCATTGTGTCGGTGTTTTCGGACGTAAATAGAAGCGAGCTAAGTTTTTTACATCATTACTTGTGTGAGCAATCAGGCTTGCACCTGCCGAGTCTACAAATTTATTACAACGGTTACGCGATTGCAGTTGCTCACTCTGGAGAATTGAAACTGCATTCTCAACGTGAGTAAAGTGGTAAATGTAGCCTTTCCAATGTGAATGCTGGCGCTCAAGTCCCGCTAGAAGCATCTCTGCAAATCCTTCAAAATCGGCAGGCGATCGGGATGAATAAAAGTCGTTGCTAGTACAACGAGTGCTGATTTCACTGTTTGGATCGTGATCTTGAAAATCTTTCTCTTCTTCTGAAAATTCAGGTTCATTTGGACTTAAATCGCTTGGTGGAACTCCATAATTTTCTTCTCGCTTAATCCCGATGAGTACCATTAATTCGAGTGTCTCTACAATATTACGATCATTTGCCATCCAAGAGCTTGCAAGATTTTTGTAAAGCCTTTTTGCAAGTTCATCCCGATGATCTCCATGTAACAAGTAGTGGTGTACTGCATTACGTTTTGTGGTCGTTTCTGCCTGTAGCGCCCATTGCACAAGAACTTCTATTACAACGCTATCTCTTCGGAAACGACAAGCATAGAAGAAATCTATGGCAGAGGCGATATAGTTGGAATGCAACAGGCGATCGTCAGGAGCGAAGCCGACTAAACGTTTTTCTTCGGGTTGGTCAGATGTGGCTGAAAGCAATTGTTCAGAGAGTAAATCATTACCAGCCTGTGCGTTAAACCGAATGTTACCCAAGAAACTTTGTAGATCGGGATGCTCTGGAGATGTGCTGAGGGTATCTAAAAAAGTTTTTGATATAAGATTTCCTATTTGTTTTGCCTGTTCGGGTGTTACCTTTGGCTCAATGGTTCCAATTTCCTTTTGTAATACATCTATTAGTCGTAGGTTAGTAAAAGTATATTTTCCCTCAAATTTTACACCAATCAGCTTTTTTGCCTCTTCCCATCGGGTATGGGAAATTAGGTTGCCTTGATAGTTTTGCTGGAAGTGTGACCATTTAGAAACTTCACAGAAGCAAGAATACTCAGCGAGTTTACCTGTCACTTTGAAGTAATTAATGTCACTATGAAGAGAAATTAATTGGCGATAGTGACCATATAATCCGTTTGGTAGGGCTTCACTGTGGGTGATGAGATATCCCATGCCGCGATCGCCGCCTAAAATACCGCTAATCAGGTCACGCTGCTCATTAGTACCGAGTTTTTGCCAATTAACGGCTAGTTCTTTCCAAAGAAATTCCCAAAAGCTGTAACTATCTACGCTAGAAAAACCTAGAGCCACTTTTACATCTTGCCAGTTGGCTTCACGCAATTTCTTTAGGAGTTGACCGAGCGCAATGCCAATATTATTAGCAAGTTCTTTGTTTTGTCCTGTTGGATCTAACTTTGTCCTTCCTGTTGTTACTTTAAAAGCTGCATTCAATATAAAACCAACGTCAAGTTTTTCTTGTGTTGGTGCTGTTACCCAAAAAGTCGGTGCACTCTTAGAAGTAGTGCAACTAAGCCTACCGTCTCTCTCGGTCATGTCTAATAGCAGAGCAGATCCCGATGCTGTTCGCAGGCAAAGTCTTAGTGAGTATTCACCGTTGATTGTAATTCTATTTATTTCAACACCTTGAATACCCAGAAAAGGTTTTCTTTCCCATGTAAATAATTTTGAGTAATTATCTTCAATCTCGTTAATAAAACGATATTTTGTAATAGCCCGTGAAAAAACAGTTAAAATACCTGCTAGTTCTTGAAATTTCGTGATAATTTCTTGCGGCTGAACACCATCTAACTCTAGTTCGACAATTGTTGCATCTGAAGGCATCTTGTATGAGTCTAATTTGTCTTTCAAGGCTTTAGTTTCTTCAGGGGAGAGGCGTGATGGAAGTAGTCCACCCTCGACAGCAAACCCTAAGCGCTTGCTTAAAATGCGCGGTCGTTTACATAAGAGATAAACACTTTTGAATCCTAAGCCAAACATCCCTGTTACGCCAACTCCCTTGTCAGAGATGTTAAATGCCAACATCTTTTCAAGGTCGCGATGGTACCCCTCATCGCGATAGTTTATCTGTGGATTATCTGAATGTTGGAAACACCCAATCGGTCTACCCGCATGAATAAATAAAAGCTGGCGATCGCTCAATACCACCACAAACTGTTTTCTTTCTTCCTCAATTTCTTTTGTCGATGACATTTTTTGCCATTCAACTACGGCATCATCGGCATTTTGAAATAGCTCAAAGGGGATACTCTGGGGACGATAGCCATACTGCGTTATCTTTTCTCGTACAGACTTTAGTAAACTCTCTTTTACGCCTTCATTATTTTTTAGCAGATTTGAAAATTCAGAGAGTTTTTCTTGAATCTCTTTTTCAGTAGCTTGTTTTTTTTCATCCAGACCTTCTAGTTCGTATTCGGCTTCTTTGTTACGCAAGTCGTCTAAGTTGTTCAAGAGCATTGTTACACTGAGATCATGTATTCTAAGCGTCCTCAGAATATACGAAGCACTCTTTATTAACAAGTTTTCAGCTACTCGGATATCAAGCTGATCGGAATTTAGCAAATTTTCCCAAATTGCTTCTATCGAATTGGTTTCGACTCCATAAACTTTTTCAAGAAGAACTCTAGTCGAGTCTTTAATAATTCTCACTAACTCAGTACGATCAAGTTGTTCTGGTTGTATATGCAACAGTTCTAGCCGTTTTGTATTGCTGGCTAATTCACCTTCATTTACGAAAAAATTATCCGGATTAGTTAGATTAGCAAGTTCAGCTTCAAAAGTACATCCCAGTATTGAAACTGCATCGCACGTACGATTTCCAGCCTGACCAATACGCACTTGAAAAACTCGAATGGGTTTTTCTGTATTTTTCAGCAAGCGTGCTTGCAAATGTTCTATATTACGTCTGCCTAGATAATATTCCGCCTGTTTCTTAATCTTATTGTCAGAACTCTTGAAAAGACTCAGAAACGCTCCAATGGGTTCTAATTGACAGTGATCCTCCCATTTTTTAAAGTAATTTATCAAGATGCTATTTTTGTCTTCTAAAACTTCATCTGATTCTGGTAAATCATGATTGCCTTGAGTCTCTGATTTCAAGAATGAATGTATAATATTTAACTGCTTTTCATCTAGCACATAAGTCTCATCAATATTGTTGCCTTCCTTTATTAACTTATTAGGACTTTTCCACTGACCTTTACGATTAAGGAGATGGATGTGGGGTAAAATATCTGTGCTGAATGTTCCGTAATTAATAGCTAACCCAAGAT
Organism: Microcoleus sp. LAD1_D3; assembly: GCF_036702135.1. Lineage (NCBI taxonomy): Bacteria > Bacillati > Cyanobacteriota > Cyanophyceae > Oscillatoriales > Microcoleaceae > Microcoleus > Microcoleus sp. LAD1_D3. The sequence goes on from NZ_JAUBSB010000094.1 coordinate 7,224, forward strand.
AAGTATTGAAAATTTCCACATTAGTGGCATTAGCAGCATCGACTTGAGAAGCGGGACTAGAAAGCGATATTAGAAGCTCGCGGAGCTTTGCCACGTCCATTTTATCTAATAGGTTTGGCAACAGATACGTTTTAAATTTCTCTTTTTTTGATAGATTATTGGCAAAGTTCCAGGCAGGTAGAAAGCTAACATCAAACTGCTTGAAAGCTTCTAAGCATTTATCTAAGGGAAACTCTTCTATAGAAAACTCTCCAATCTGATATTCTGGCGCTTGCTTCAGAAGTTTACCAATCTCAATTAATGCTTCATCTTCCGTGATGAATACTTCTTTGGTTAACCACTTCCAACAGTCACTACGACTAATTGTTAGTGCTAAGTCTGAAGATGAAATATATTCCGAAAAAACTGTTGGTAGTAGTAGCAAGTCCTCTATTTCTTTACTCAAATCTCGGTAATACAGCACATTTTCAGGATGCACTGCCTTATTTTTTTGTTCGGTTGCCAGCCATGCCTTTGTTTTGAGTTTTCCTTGATTATTGGCGTTAGGCAGTTTTTGTGGCTGTTGACTCCATAGACTACTAAATACATCAAGAATGATCTGATAGTTTTGATGTGGCTCTGTTTGGTTGAAGATATATTCAAGAATATCATTTTCATCCCATTTAGAAAAAACTTTCTGAAGAATAGGATAATTTTTGTGTTTGGTGATCTTTAACGAAAGTTGTCTAGTTTCTGTGTATTCACCAGCACTCAAATCCACTAATGTTGATAAGTGTTTCTGGAGTTTTTCTGGGATGATCATAATTTTCGATGGAGAGATTGTGCCACCATCCCCATTCAAAGCAAGCCAGCTTTCTGTTTTGAGAGATTCTTTTAAATCATTTGAAATACGTGATAAGGCATCAAGGATAACTTCACGGAAATACGTCCAATATTCAGGCGTTTTCTGATTATGAGCAAGCACTTTTTTGACGACATTTTCCTCGTCCCAAAAGTCGAACAACTTTTGAACCCAAGTGTATTGATCGGCACTAGATAACGATTGTGGTAACTTGTTTTCGGGATATTTTGTGCTGTCTAAGCTGGCGATCGTGTCTTCGTATCGCTTTATACTATTTGGCAACCTGAGTATGTCTTGTGGACAATATCCATTTGGAGGAAGCCACCCAGAACTTTTTAAAGATTCTCTGTACAATTCTTTATTTTCATTATTAGTCATCCTTTGCAGTGCATCGAGAATGATGTCATAGTATTGATGAGGATTCGGTAGGCTAAGAACTTTTGCGATCGCTGCATCAGGAGTCCATAAATCAATCCAATCCTGGCGAATTTTCCCATTGGATCGAATTAGAACAACATGATCCTTAATTCGTAGATCTAAAGGAAAATTTGGGTTTTCTAGATACACTCGACCTGCTTGGACATATTCGAGCGTACCATCAACTGTTTCATGTAGTTTTAGCGATCGCCATAAATCCTTATTAGCAGGGTCTTGACTGATATAGCGGAGAAGTTCATATCGCTCATTTAGTTCTAACTTATTTTCATCAAGATAGTCTGTATTTAGACGGAGTAAATTGATAACTTCATCAATTTGAAGCTTTTCAATCTTTAAGTTTTTAAACTGAGTTGAAGGAATATGATCAACTAATACTGAATCAATCAAGCGCCAATCTTCTTTCCGGCTCTTGAGAACTTGTAACCCAATCTTTTGCCATAGCGTACTTTCTTGAGAGGCGATGTATAAGGATGTTTGTACATCATCATATTTTTCCTTATTTCCATGCAGCAAGTAACGTAATTCTTTAGACATAACGGATTAACTCCTTCAATAGATTTATGCGTTTGTAAGAATCAGCCAAATTTGGTTTTTTGTCAAGCAGGTTTTTACAGCTATCAAGTGTGAGTGAAGAAATACCTTTCATACTTGGAATTTTGTTAAGTATGCTTGCGAGATCCTCCTCAATGAATATGAAGTCATAATCAGGAATGGCTTCATTTAGGGCAGCCGCTATGGTATTGTATTTACCTGTGAAAAGAAGGTTTTTGGAGCGGCTTTCGCATAGTTTAGCATAACTCCAAAGGTAAGTCTTTTTCTCGCGATATTTATAGCCGGGAAATAATGACTTCTCAGCTAGTTTATCAATAATAATTAAAGGAAAATCAAACTTGCTAAGAACTTGTTTAATAAGGTTACAAATGTATATAGATCTATCTTCTTTCAAGATATTACTAAGACAAGTAAGTACCTTAACTGCTTGCTCAGGTTTCAGTATTGCTTGACTAGGTTGTGATGCAGGTTCAAAAATTTCATAGATAAGCAACAGATCGAGGTTGAGTGCATACAGCTCGTTAAGAACATTATGCACGGCGGTTGGCTCATTTGCGTCAAATTTGGCGATCGCATAACGATTTTTCGGTGACAGAAGTTCTACTAATTTCTTTACAAAGGGAAGAATTTTATCCTTTTGTAGTTCTGCTATACCAAGTTTTGCAAAAGCTTTATGAAGAAGTTCTCTTAAGCTTACCTGCACTTTTTCATCATTTAAGATAACCTTAGTTTCTTTCTGGCTTAAAAAAGCTTGGAGGAAGCTAAGATTATCTATATTCGAGAAAATTTTGCTAGGTTCGAGTGAATTTATAATAGCGCATATTTCGTCTGATTTCCATGTGAGAGTATTTTTTCCTGCAAGTAAGTTCGGTTTTCCTTCAACGGTTAAGCAGTATTGCTCGGCAAGTTTCTCAAGTCGTGGGAAAAATGCCCAGTTTGGTCGTATTTTAGGGAGTATGCGTAGATGAACTTGCCCTGAAGAAATTAATTGCCAGCGTTCTTCTTGGGGATTAATTCGATAAATCCATTGTTTCTTTTCACAGATTTCTTGACTGTTTTCCCTAAATAAGGGTACTGTGTGTAAAGCCTTACAAAATATATCAAGCTCATCATTATTTAAGTCTTGGGAAAAATTTTCTAAAGCATCTAGAATGTTACCTAGCAAAGATTTATATAGAGTAAAGTTCCACTCTTTTTTCAAAAAAGTATCATCATCGTCACCCTCAAAACGCTGACTAGCAATTATATGCCGTTCATTATTCCAGCCCAGAATTCCTGTGCGAGCAAAGTCAACAAAGAAATATCCATGCAGTGTTAAGCAAAAGCTATTCTGTGATGGTATATCGCTCAAACTGCTTCCTATTGGTAGAAATACCGCTGTGCGTATCATTAAATTTGCAGGTTGCGATCCCCAGCGACCAAAAATTATAGCCGTGTGTGGTTTGATATTCTTGAATTTTGTGGGAAAATTGTCACGATTGAGAATATTAGTAAAACTAGGATTTTCATGAATAATCTCTTGACCACTAAACTCAAAATCAATACAAGAAGACGTTGAAGTAAGATTTACTTTTCCTTTTAAAGCGTGAGGTTCAGAAGGATTCAGTTTTGATAAAGCGGCATGGCGGCGCTTTTCAGACTTAATAGCGATCAAATATTTTTCTTGACCACAATCCAAATCATTTTGCCAGTAACGAATAGTTTTTAATGAATGCAGTAAGGGGAGAAGAAGAGTAAATTCTAACTTAGTTGCTTCCTCTGACAAAAAACTGGGAATCTCTTTATTGAAAAAATCTGCTTTACCATTTTTAATACATCCTAGTTGGATACCTTCTTCTTCTGGTTTATGGGTTTGATGGCTGATTTGTCTTAGAGGTATCCATAGAATAAACCATTGGGATTGATACTCGGGTTGTTCAATAATTTTGCGAAGAGTCTCTTTGACTTTATTGCAATCCTCTGGATCGAATTCGCCCCATTCAGGGTGGTACAAATCTCCATCTCTATCTGCCCAAGGATTAAAAATGTCAGCGCGTTTGGATTGTGGGTTTTGAATCTCAGAACCGATGTAAAAAAATGCCTCACATAAATGAAATACACTTTTTAGTCCGAGTCCAAACTTTCCAATAGCATCTTGCTCTTTGGGCTTATTACTTCCCCCAATTATGTAGCGAATCGAACGAGCATTTTCGTTAGTAAATGTACCATCATCTACTATAAATAAAGCTGGTGTGCGTAATAAAGGATGCTTTGCATTTGAGATACCTTCGATCCAACCAAAATCAAAGTGGGTCGAACCTGCATCTTCAGCATTTTGAACAAGCTCTTTGAGAACAGGGAATCCTGATTTATAATTTTTTAGCAAATTCTCTCGAAGATATTCTATGTCACCTAGTGGATGATGTTCAGCCATATATAGTTTCTTTTACTTATGTTCTAAATTCTCAGTTCTTGCGATCAATGGAAACCATTATACGACATCTTAGAATATCTCGCCCGTGGCATGACGGAAACAGAAATTCTTGAAGATTTTGCTGAACTAGGGGTAAAGCCGAGATACCTGCATTCCGAGGACGTGACATTAAGAAACGTAACAAATAAGTCCCTACGTAGCTTTCGAGAAAGCTTGCAAGCACAAAAGCATCCTACTAAATTGGCTGACTGTTAAACCAATTATTGAGAAGGCAGAGTATTACTACTACTCTGCCCTTGTACAGAACCCCAAAACGGAAATCTTTTACTGCTAAGTATTTCAGGCTTTGCTACTTCAAGTCATTTTGTCTTATATTTACAAAACTTTACTTCTTGTCCTATTTTGCCCGTATCTCGGCTGCTGCCCTAATAGATTAACGAGGAAAGAATGGTATGTTACATTGATTAACCATTAACCGAGAGAATCGTTAGGTCATCGCACACGAGCGCTCAATTAATTGTTGTAACATCCGATCGATCTCAGCGATCGCTCCCAGGTTGAGACAAAAAACATTCTCAAGGGTAGCGCGTAACTCTGCAACCGTTGAAAGGACGCGGTGTTCTGTTCGACCATCCAAATAATGCACCGTAAACTGATTGTTCCACAAGGCATAACGACAATTTGAATCCGGTTTTGCCACCATCAAATTAGTAACAAAAATCGAGTTTGGATGAGTTGAAACGTACCAATTACTCACCTCATAATCTGGTAATTCTTGTTCCTGAAGATCGAATCTGTAAAGGGATTTCCACTCATGCTTGATATATGCTTGCATAATGTAGCTGCGATCCGCTGCGCTCAATCGAAATGGTTCGTGGGAGGTAGGTTGTTCAATATCCGGTGTCAAAGCAAGCGGCGCGGTAAGCGTTAATCCTCCGAATCCCGCATCTGCAATGTATGGCTCTCCATCAATATTGACCCCCAGCACCATATGACTGCGAGGTGCGATCGTCCCGGACGGCAAATTCCACAGCACGCGAGCTGCTAGATTCGTTACCTGAAAGCCAAGAGCAAGCAAAACAGCCCGCAACAGTGAGTTTTGCTCAAAACAATAGCCGCCCCGTCCCTGGTTGATGAGTTTTTGTTGCAAGGATGCTAAATCCAGCTTCACAGGTTGTTTCAGGAGCGAATTGAGGTTTTCAAAGGCGATCGTTTCGGAATGTCGCTGATGAATTGCCTGTAACGTTGTCAGCCTAGGCGAGCAGTCACCGCTATAGCCAATTCGTTGAAAATAGGCATCAAGGTCGATCTCAGTCAGTCGTTGTTGTAATTGCATATTTTATTATCAGAGTCAATGCTGAGTTTCTTCATGGGGAATAATTAATTATTATGTATCCAACGTTCCTTCATGTTTAGCATCGGAGAAATCTATGATTTCGATCGCTCCTTCACGTCGAATCATCCACTTCCCCTGCCGATCGCTCCTTTCATCCCATCAAGTAAATCGGTAATGTCTCTTTGGTCGGGGCCGCGATTATCGCATAGCTGTGCTGACATAACGCATCTCCTTTGCTAATCTCAAAGTTAGTTCTTTACCGCAATTGCTCATGGGTAGCCAATCTACAGCCAAAACTATCTTTCTCCTCGTCTCTATGGTGGGCTGGCTTATCGTTGGTGCATCTTTGATGTATCTTTTTCCGGTCATCGCAGATTGGTTAATATCCTCCGATCGCACCCATCTATGGATGCAGACCCTCAGCCGTAGCGGTTACAATCCTATGCTGGCTTGGGTAGGAGGAGGCATCACTCTGGTTATTACCGTGTCGGGGTATATCCTCTGGCATCAGAGGTTTGAAGGCAAGATTTAGAGCGATGGTCACAGATCGATTTTGGAGCGATCGAGTTCTGAGTTCAAAGAAGTGTGGGAGGCATGAGCGGTGAGGCGTAAAAAAAGCCTGCCAAGAAGACTATCAGAATTTTAGATATTTATGAGTGCTGGTTTGATATACAGTGCTTACTTTTTGGAAAACAGCTAAATGCTCTATTTCTAACAGTTTTTGCTGATGTCAAACATTATACTCTGATGTATCTGAAGTGGCAACCGCTAGTAAATTCTCAGTGATTTAGCCTTTAAGTTTCTGCTAGATGACCCTTAGCTCTTAATAAGGGCATGGTAGTGGTTTGGAAAACTTAACTTTTATTTACAATATGCTTTCTATCCTATCTACTTTACGTCAAGTCTCTTCTCATTTGCAAGAGCGCTTGATTCAACCCCTCGCTGTGAATCCAGCCTACGAAGCCACCGTAAATCATTTTGCCATCGCGATCGGCTAAAAAAATGTGATCGACGCCGAGGGGGTTTTTCCAAGCCCTAACCGCTGTTCCATCCCTAAGTCTGATAATCGGATTGGAGCTGTTAAAATCCCTGTGGTGTGCTGGTGTCATTCCTGGGACAGCTTCTAAAATGGCGCGAGCTTCCCTAGTAACATCTGAAATGTTGGCAGCACTGGCTGCTGAACAGCCACATCCATCTGTCACAGTTTGCTTGAGCCTTTCTTTGATATCGCCATCAAACAATGATAATTGCTCAATCTCCTCTAAAAGTTTCCCGTGTGGCTCAGATAAGCGCCTTTGGCAATAAATTGCTGTCAGCAAGTCCTCTAACCCTACTTTTGTTAGAGCCTCTGCAATCAATCCCGTCAAACCTAGTACGGCAATACCTCCGAGCATTCCAGCCGGGCCACCTAGAAATGCTAGAGCTGCTGTGATTGCAGCCGCTCCTGTAAAACCTGTCGCAGCCATCGTCACTACCAGGATGATACCGGGTAAACCCAAGGCAGCTACTTTCTTGACGACTTCATCCATTTTACCAACCTTCGGTGTTGCTTTCTTTCCTCTACCAACCAGTTGCCAGCACGAAAAACCTATTAGCGCAACAAGTTATTTATTATATTCTGACCTTGCCGTAGCAGTTTCGAGTCGTAGATGGGGAAATTAGATTATCCTGATGAATCTGTAGCGGTTGCAAGCCCTATGCTGGAGAATATAACAAAGCTGACTCTCGTACCAGAAGAGCAACGCATTAAACCAACGAAACTACCTATGACAATTGGCAAACTTGAACTCATCATCAAAATTAACGAACTACCGAACAACGTAGAGACTAACAAAGACAACTGGAAAACCTTTGAGCTTGACTGTGACGATCGGGTAGTGTCCGTTACTGTTAAACCAAAAATATGGAAGAAGCTTGAGGATGCTGCTACCAACTATCCCCAGTGGGTGGCTGCTATCGGTGGCAAGATGGGTGAATCAACCTCTAACGGCTTTGTGCTATTAGAGCCAAATATCCAAGTCTTTGAGAAAAAACCGAAGGAACCTAAACCTGAAGCAGAGCAATGACAAAGGTTTGAGTAGCAATCGTGCAGAAACCCCTTGAAACAGCTTGTACCGATATCCTGACGTAGCGACAAGGGTTACAAGCTTTAGGCGGGGAAATACTGATGAGATGGCTGGCAAGAGTAACGTTCCCAGAGTTGCACCTTAAGCGTGGCTGGCACGGTGGGAGTGTTGCGGGTCTAGTTTTTTTGCGTCACAGGTGCGGGTATAAAGTGCAGTGTTTTTTAAGAAGTAAACCCGCCACAACCATAGTGCAGCGGATTTTGGCTATTGTCTTCTTAGTGAGAAAGGCTATTGGATGTTGCGATCAATTCTGTGAGATAGTGGTGCAAGAGTTACAATTTTTGCTCCCTCAATCCCTACACAGATAGGCTTAGAGCGAGTTTCATCATTACTTATGCACGACTACCTTCTTTGAAACGGTTTAACATAACTTGTATTAGCTCTGACCCAGCAGAGAGTGCTACTCATAGAATGGCTACCCACCCATATCCAAGGTTTTCCCCGTCGGTCAAGAGAAATTCCAACAGCTTCAAATCTTTCTCCAGTTGGTATAATCCTATCAACTGGCAACTCAAGCTGATCCAGTCGGTTACTTTGATTAGTCCTATTTTGACACCGAACATTCAA
>NZ_JAUBSB010000095.1:0-15425 GCF_036702135.1 Microcoleus sp. LAD1_D3
TTCTTGCACACTTCTCTCGCTCGCCCGCTCGAATAATCCAGGTCCGTCAGCTTTTGGCGCTTATTCAGCAAGTCCTAATTAATAACAGTTAAAAAACATAATGCAACTGTAGGTAAACTCCCAACTACAAGCTTAATAAGTCATTCCCAATGCTTAAATCATTTAATCTAAACTCTCAATATTTCCGACCAAGTTGGAGCATTTTTTATACCTCCAGCCCTGATCCAGCCCTGGGCGGGATATTATTTTCAGGCGCCAGATGTGCAGCTAACTTTGAAAAAATAGCTCGCTGCTAAAAGCATAAGCCCTGTAAGGTTTTTGAAACCGTTCAAAAAAATGTCAGAAGTATTGAAATCTCAAGTTTAAATCGTATAATCTGTCATCTGTCATTAGATAGAATTAGCCAAATATAAAACTTATGAGAGCAACTTGCTGTCTCATCTAAATGTTACAGAATATTAAAATAAATCACAACCTGAGACCAAATTAAAATCGCCAAAAACCCTTGATGTAAAAACGTTTATGTAAACTTACGAAAGTTAATTAAAGGAAATATAAAGATATCAGTGGAACTACGTAAATTAATAGATATAATAGGTGGTACGGACGTGGATCTACTACGGTGATTGGAATAAGGCTGTGAATACTATGCGTACTTTGATTCAGCTCACAACAACGGCAACTCTGGCGGCCTGCCTGCAAGTGAATACAGTGGGTACCGCAAATGCGGCTCGACTTGCCAGCAACTCAACCAGCAATTTCACAAAAGCCCGATCGACCCCCAGAGCTTGGACAGTTGCCCAAACCTCTAGGTTTCCAAATTACCCAAAAGAATACGAACCAGACCCGAACGGGAACCCCAAAAGCGACGGTACGGGGACGCGCTGACCCCAATTTTTCAATCTTCTCTTCGCCCAGATTGAGCAGCAGATTTGTACCAATTGCAATAGTGAATTAATGTGTGCGTAGACCAATCCGGATCGGTGAGGGGATAGTCCACCCGGTAATGACCGCCGCGGCTTTCGGTGCGAAACGCAGCACTTTTGAGAATTAAGTAGCCGATATCCAATAAATTGCCAACTTCTCCCCAATTTCGCAAAATCGAGCTATTTTCCGCCTCAGCAGGGGAAAAATCAACCATTTGGCCGGGCCGTAAATTATCAAGCGTTTGACTCAAAGGCAACGAAGCAAATTCTTGCCGCCAAATCTCAAGTTGGACGATCGCACTTTCCAAATCGCGTTGTCCTCGGCAAATTCCCGCACTCTGCCACACCAAATTAGGCAATTCGACCCGCAACTTTTCGATCGCCTCAATATCCTTTTCAGAAATCGATTTTTCCAAGATTTCCCCTGCATCTAACTCATCTGTGAGTGCCTTGGGCGTTCCACCTTCTAGCTGCAAAAGTCCCATCTGCGCCCCAAAAACCAGACATTCCAGCAGGGAATTGCTCGCCAACCGATTAGCGCCGTGTACCCCCGTGCTCGCAGTTTCTCCCACCGCGTACAAACCCGGAATCGAAGTTTGGTTGAACTTGTCAGCCACAATTCCTCCCATCCAGTAATGGGCTGCGGGTGTCACCGGCACTGGTTCGGAAAAAATATCAATTCCCCAATCAGCGCACACTTGAATAATATTCGGAAACCTGTAGCGGAGTCGATCGACCGCAATCGGTCGCAAATCCAGCCAAACATGAGGTTCCCCCGTCTTTTGCAAGTGACGGAAAATAGCACGGCTGACAACATCCCTAGGGGCGAGTTCCCCGCTGGGGTGAGAGTCAAAAGCAAAGCGATATCCCTTACTGTCAACCAAATGAGCTCCTTCTCCCCGCACCGCTTCGCTAATGAGAAACCGAGGCGCGCCGGCTGTGCTCAGCGCCGTCGGGTGAAACTGCACAAATTCTAAATCTCGCAGCAGCGCCCCGGCGCGCCACGCAATTGCCACCCCGTCCCCGGTACTTACCGACGGATTGGTGGTTTGAGCAAAAACTTGTCCGCCGCCGCCTGTCGCCAGCACTACGGCGCTAGCCTGCAGCCACTTGACTTGTGAGCCGCAAATCGAGCTAATCCCCTGACAGCGCCCGGTTTTGTCTAGCCACAGACTCAAAGCAAAGGCAGGGGATACGAGTTGAATGTTTTTGCGGCTCAATACTTTTGCTGTCAGCGTACTGATAACGGCTTTGCCCGTAGTGTCGGCGGCGTGGAGAACTCGGCGGCGGGAGTGGGCGGCTTCTAGGGTGAGGGCTAAATCTGGGCCGGTGCGATCGAATGCAACACCCATTTTCACGAGGGAGTCAATGCAAGCACCAGCTTCCTCGACTAAAAATTTCACCGCATCCAAATCGCAAAGACCGGCTCCAGCAGCCAGTGTATCCTGAACGTGCAGCGCTGCGGAATCTTCAGGGGCGATCGCTGCGGCAATCCCTCCTTGAGCCCAATCGCTTGCAGAAACAGGCAGGGTATTTTTATTGATCAAGCCCACCTGTAAATGCTCTGGCAGGCAAAGTGCTGTGTACAAACCCGCCGCGCCAGCACCTATTACCAATACGTCAAATTTGTCAGTCATAAGTCGGCCGCCAGTCAATTTTAGATTTTAGATTTTAGATTTTAGATTTTAGAATTGAGTCTACAGATGAATCTGGGGACTTGAACTAATGTCAGTCAAGGGATTTTAGATTTTAGATTTTAGATTTTAGATTTTAGATTTTAGATTTTAGATGAATGAGGGGATCCCGCTTATTTCAATCTAGCGACTTTGCGTCGGCTTTTGCCGAATAGTGGTTGAAAGTAAGTGTTCAGAAATTAAAGGCAGAAGTCATCAGCCTGTAGAAAAGAATCTTTTCTTTCTGCCGAATGCCTTCTGCCCAATTGCGAATGCCTTCAAAGGAGGCCCGCTGCTACCTAGTCGTAGAGACCATTATTCAACCGGTTGTCTCCTTCAATAAAGACTGATTCAACATCAGTTACGGTGAATTTGTCCATGTTAGCTTGCAGCACTTTTTTCTGAGCATCCGTCAAGTCTGAAATATTGAGTACGTCCTCAACTTTTTCGTAAGGAGCATTCTTAATAATTACTCGAGCTAAAGTGGGATACAACCCTCGAAATTCCCGAAAGTCCCGGACGGCGCTGTTGTTCAAATCAAGTTTTTTGCCGTATTCTGTGGCAAGCTTCTCATCGGCGCGATTGGTTCTAGCCGGAACTTCAACAGCTAGGAGCGAGGATGATGGCAAGACGATACGGCTCAAGGTTGCCGCGATCGCACTTTGGTCTCCAGCCCATGCAAAGCAGCCCAGCACTAAGCCCAATACTGCCAATAGACGACCCAATCGTTTCATGAAGTTTTGTCTCCCAATTTCATACACAGCATTTATGTAGAGACTACCATTTTGCTTATGCAGTTTTTCAGATAAATCCGCAATAGGTAGAGGGCTGTTATAAACTTTACATTTTTGTATTGACAAGGCTGACGATATATGATAATGACCGACTTTTAAGCATCGCAGGCCAGTTTATAAAAGGCAGTCCAAATTAAAAACTCGGACTGCTATTTTCAAGGGTTAATTTTGCCCCGCAGCCCATTTTCTAGCTATCGAGAACTATTTTCTTTCCTTTTGAGAAAAGCGTTCAAGTCAGCATAAGTACCAGCGTAAGTCAGGCTGGGAGTTTCGTAACCCTTCAAAGCCACGGTGTGCGGCTCGAAAGCGCCCTGGGCACCCAATTGGGTGAGGTATTTGTAGGTCGTTTCTCCCACAGCGATATCCTTCCCGAGTTGCTTGGTGCAAGATTCCAGGCGAAATGCTGCGTTTACAGTATCTCCCAAGGCGGTATAGTCCGATCGGTCGCTGCTGCCAGAATTTCCCACCATTGCATAACCCGTATTGATTCCCGCCCCGACTCGCAAAGGAAAAGGCAGGGGGTAACGGCTGCTGAGTTCGTCTGTTGCCTTGTGCAGTTCGCTCAAAGCTTGGCAAATCCGCATCATTTCCTCGCTGCTGACACCGCTGGTTTTGTGGAACCAGACGGCCATAATCGCATCGCCGATGTATTTGTCCACCCAACTGCCGTGTTCGCGAATGATCTGTCCTGCTTTGCGGAACCAATTGCCAATGACTTCCGACAGCAGGGTTTCGTCTAGCTGCCTAGTCAAAACAGTAAAGTCTCGGATGTCCATTACCATGACGCTAATCAGGCTACGTACCGTCAAAGTCGCCGTAAAATCATCCGAGTCTGTGTCGTGTATTGGATCGAGCGGCTGGCCCGCGGTTGGGTTGTAGAAGTCCAATTCGGTTTGACCGAAAATAATCCGATCGCCATTTCTGAGAGTGACAGGAATGCTGACCCGCCGCCCGTTGACAAAGGAACCATTGCGGCTGCCCAAGTCGATTAGGTAGAACTCTCCTGTCTCCATTTGCTGTAACATCGCGTGATTACGGGAAATCCAGCGATCGGTCAGTACAAAATTATTGTCATCGCTCCGCCCTACTGTCCAGCAATTGCTGCCGGAGAGCGGCAAGTAGCGATTGCCGCTTTTCTCTGTACGAAGTACCAAATGTGGATTGGCTTGCAAAGTCACCACAGCCCTAAAAACGACATCAAGTCAACCGATTTGAGATTTTAAACTTTAAATTTTAACTTTACCGCGCGGCTTATAACTGAGATTGCTGCTAAAAAACCTCCAATCGGCTGTTCTCAAATCTAAAATTGTTTAGTCGATCGTCGATGCACCAAACCATACAGGATTGCCGAACCACAATTCGATCGCCCGCAAAGGTAGTTATGGTTCGATCATAAGCGAAATTGTCATATTTTTCACCCCAAAGATGTCTCTGGGGAGTTAAATTTGTTGCTTTTTGCGGAAACATAACTCTCTACCCATATTCTACCTAAGCTCACGGCTCCCGCTGCGAGCCAAGTTTTATTTATGCTCAGGGGGCCTAAAAAAACTGATAAATGGCTCCCCGGCTCCGACCGAGAATTGTTAAACACAAGGTATCTTTAAGATTTGTGGCTTAACTTCGGGTTTTTGAAGATATCAACAAAGCCTTTTCCTCGCTGCGGCGGTCAATAAGTTGGAAACACGAGAATTTTATGTTGTCGAAAAGAATTTTGCCTTGTTTGGATGTGAAAGCCGGTCGCGTGGTCAAAGGTGTCAATTTTGTCAACCTTCAGGATGCTGGCGATCCGGTAGAAATGGCTCAGGTTTACAACGATGCCGGTGCTGACGAGTTGGTGTTTCTGGACATTACGGCGACTCACGAAGACCGGAATATTATGATCGATGTGGTGTACCGAACGGCAGATCGAGTATTTATCCCTTTGACGGTGGGCGGTGGCATCCAATCCTTAGACACAATTAAAAGTTTATTGAGGGCGGGCGCTGATAAGGTCAGCATTAATTCGGCGGCGGTGCGCGATCCGAGTTTAATTGACAAAGCCAGCGATCGATTTGGTAATCAGTGCATTGTAGTGGCGATCGACGCTCGCAAACGGCAAGACGCAGATAATCCTGGTTGGGACGTGTACGTGCGCGGAGGGCGAGAAAATACCGGAAAAGATGCGATCGCCTGGGCCAAAGAAGCCGAACAGCGCGGCGCCGGCGAAATTCTGGTGACAAGCATGGACTCTGATGGCACTCAAGCCGGTTACGATTTGGAATTAACTCGAAGCATTGCCGAAATTGTCGAAATTCCCGTCATCGCTTCCGGCGGCGCCGGCAACTGCCACCACATCTACGAAGCCGTGACACAGGGCAAAGCAGAAGCAGCCCTGCTGGCTTCCCTGCTGCATTACGGGCAACTCAGTGTAGGAGAAATTAAAACTTATCTAGCAAAATGTCAAGTTCCCGTGCGACAGCAGCAGCCATTAGTTATTAGTCATTAGTCAGTGGAGAGTCGGGGGCATCTTAATATCTTGCAACATTTTCAACAAATCGCTCTGGGAGTTCACTCAACCGCCCTCTCACAATGCCAACACGCTAAATAAACCTGCCGCCACCCCACAATAATACCCGTTACTGACATTGATACCGCTATGTGAGGCGCATCCGAAGGCACTTATGTAGAATTTTTTTGATTCTACACAAGTGCCTTCTACATAAATGTCTTGGGGCGATCGACGCCAGTGATCTAGAAATATTCCCTGAGAAGGATTTCAAATACCCGCTTTTTCAGCTAAATATTATATGTTAGCTCAATTTGAAAGAGAGCAACGGTTGCTTTTCTCAAACTTGAGTTAAAGATTGTGCAGAATTTGAGTGAGCTTCAGCCTGTTAACAATCTTAGCGATCAAAACTTCTAAAAACGGAGAAATTTTGTATGTCTTTTATCAGCTTTAACCTCCCTGCCAAGCGTTTAGTTCGCACTTTAATAGCTGTTTGTTTTTGTGCCTTGATGTTTGTTTCTAATGCTTTCCCGGCTTTTGCCGTTACCAGCAGCCCCACCAAAGGTGAAGACCAACTTTTGGGTATTGAAAAAGAATCTCAAGAAGCTGTACTGAAAAAACCGATGTCCTTGGAAGAAACTCAAGAAAAAGCCAGCAAAGGGCCCAACGAAGTTCAGGGAGACGCTGACATTGAAAAAATGAAAAATCCTTCCAATACAGAAGCTACATCCTTTGAGCAACAAGTCAAAAAAGCTGTCAGCAAAATTAAAGACTAACTCAGCGCGCAGTAGTCAGCGGACGGTTGTCAGTATAAAAGATTAGGGACACGGCGCGGTGCCGTGTCCCTAGAATTTTTTTTTGTAGAGACACTGCACCGCGCCACCTCCTTTGAAAGGCAGTATCCAATCTAAATTTAGCTTTAGTTTTCAGAGTTGGTCTTAGATGGAATAAAAAAGTGGAAAGGACTTGGCACCTTTCGGCTTTACGAACACTCTTTGCTGGGGCTGCAAGTTCAAGCTATCGAATTTTTCTCTAGTCAAGTTAGCGTTTACTACTTGACCGTCATCTAAGGTTAATTCTACCTGTATTTCCCATCCCAAATGAATCAAGCGACTGATTCTTGCAGGCACTGTTGCACTATTTTCTGTAGTTTCAATTACTACGTCGTGAGGGCGCAAGAAAATCTCTGGGTTGGCTGAGTCAAAGCCGTTGTCTTGAAACATTCTCGAACTGCTGGGCAATACATTGACGGGACCGATAAAACTCATTACGAAAGCACTAGCGGGATGGTCGTAAATTTCTGCGGGTGTGCCTACTTGTTCGATTTTACCTTTATTCATTACTGTAATGTGATCGGCAACTTCCATCGCTTCTTCTTGATCATGCGTCACAAAGACTGTGGTAACGTGAACTTCGTCGTGCAGTCGCCGCAACCAAGCACGCAAGTCTTTGCGAACTTTGGCATCGAGAGCTCCAAAAGGTTCGTCTAACAGTAACACTTTCGGTTCCACAGCCAGGGCCCTGGCGAGGGCCACCCGCTGGCGCTGGCCTCCTGAAAGTTGCGACGGGTATCTATCGCCCAATCCTGCCAATTGCACTAAATTCAACAATTCTTCTACCCGCGATTTGACTTTCGCGGGCGGTGTTTTCTGAATTTGCATCCCGAAAGCGATGTTTTTTCGCACTGTCATGTGCTTGAATAGCGCGTAGTGCTGAAACACGAAGCCAATTTTGCGGTCTTGGACGCTAGTATTGGTCGCATCTTGACCTGTCAGCCAGATTTTGCCAGAGTCGGGCATTTCTAAACCGGCAATCAGTCGCAGCAGTGTAGACTTGCCGGAACCAGACGGGCCCAGCAATGCGACTAGGGAACCCGATTCAATTTCTAAGCTGACTCGATCGAGTGCTTGGAAACTGCCAAACTGTTTTGATACGTTTTCTACAACTATGCCCATAGGTAGGAAGAAGGAAGAGGGAGGAGGGAACAGGGAAGAGGGGAGAGGGAAGAGGGAAGAGGCAGGATACAGGAAGCAAGAGGCAAGAGGCAAGAGGGAAAAATGTTAATCTCCGGTTTGTGGATGGGTTAAGGTAAGTTTTTTTATAGCACGATCGCACATCAGTTTGTTAATTTTAGGGTTTTGGCGATCGGTCAGTCGATTTTAGATTTTAGATTTTAGATTTTAGATTTACTTGCAGCTTGGAATCGGGAAGATGGAACTTTGGTCTAAAATTTTGGGCTCTCCAGGAAAGGAGTCGGGGCTTTGTATCGGTTTTTGGGCGGTGTCAAACAGCCGAAAATTAACAAAAATGCACCTCCAAAACAAAACAACACAATTCTTTGCCACCAAAGTTGGCGTTTGGTACTACAATGCAGCAAAAGTTCAAGCGTTTTTGACTTCAACGGCTGAGGGGATAAAGGAAAATGGGAGATGTTGGACGTGTGCCTGTAGGAATTATCGGCGCTTCAGGGTACGGCGGCGTGCAACTTGTGCGACTGCTGGCGGATCACCCAGCGGCTGAAGTAGTGTATTTGGGCGGGGATAGCAGTGCGGGAAAACCTTTTTCCAGCCTTTATCCGCATTTGACTAACTGCATTGACTTGACAGTGGAGGCGATCGACCTAGACAAAATAGCGGCAAAATGTGAAGTTGTGTTTCTGTCGCTGCCGAACGGTTTAGCTTGCAAAATGGCACCGACGCTGCTTGAAAAAGGCTGCAAAGTATTGGATTTGTCGGCGGACTACAGATTTGAAAATCTGGAAACTTACAAAGCTTGGTACGGCGGCGAACGATTAGACTCCTCAGTGGCTGCAACCGCTGTTTACGGTTTGCCCGAATTGTACCGCGATCGAATTAAAGACGCTCAGTTAGTAGGCTGTGCCGGCTGCTACGTGACTGCTAGTTTATTAGCCCTAGCACCTTTGCTCAAACAAGGCCTCATCGTGCCAGAAACAGCAATTATCGACGCCAAATCCGGTGCTTCTGGAGGGGGCCGCAAAGCCGAAGTTAATCTCTTGTTGGCTGAAGCAGAGGGCTCTCTGGGCGCTTACGGCGTTGGCCGCCACCGCCACACGCCAGAAATCGAGCAAATTTGCAGCGATTTAGCGGGACACGATATTAAAGTTCAGTTTACTCCCCACCTAATTCCGATGGTGCGGGGAATTCTGGCGACTGTGTACGCAACTTTGCGCGATCCGGGTTTGGTGCGAGAAGATTTAATCACAATTTTCACTGCTTTTTACCGCAATTGTCCTTGGGTAAAAGTGTTACCGGCTGGAGTTTACCCGCAAACAAAATGGGCTTGCGGCACAAACCTTTGTTATATCGGCATCGAAGTCGATCCGCGTACTGACAGGGTGATTGTACTGTCGGCGATCGACAATTTAATTAAGGGACAAGCCGGTCAAGGCATCCAGTGCATGAACTTGATGATGGGCTGGGAAGAAACTTTGGGTTTGCCACAATTGGCTTTCTATCCTTAATTGGTAATTGGGCATTGGGCATTGGGCATTGGGCATTGGTGATGAAAATTAAAAACTAACCGATTACCGATTACCAATTACCCATTCCCAATTACCGATTACCAATTACCCATTCCCAATTACCGATTACCAAGTGTTATTTAGGTCCGTAACCGATCGACCCAGCATAAATTGCCCGATCGCCCAATTGATCCTCAATCCGTAACAAACGGTTGTATTTGGCAACTCGTTCGCTGCGACACAAAGAACCAGTCTTGATTTGGCCGGCGCGAGTCGCTACTGCTAAATCGGCAATTGTGGTATCTTCAGTTTCACCGGAACGGTGGCTGATGACGGCTCGATAGCTGTTCCGTTTGCCGAGGTCGATCGTATCCAAAGTCTCCGTCAAAGAACCAATTTGATTCAGCTTAATCAAAATCGAATTGCTAGCTTTCAAATCAATTCCTTTTTGCAGCCGCGTGCGATTAGTAACAAACAAATCGTCACCAACCAATTGAACTTTGCTGCCCATTTTCTGCGTCAGCGCTACCCAACTGTCCCAATCGTCTTCATGCAAACCATCTTCAATCGAAACAATGGGATATTGACTCACCAAACCATCCAAATAATCGATTAATTCTGCCGGCGAATGAGCCACACCGTCGTAAGTGTACTGCCCATCTTTGTAAAATTCGCTAGCAGCAACATCCAAAGCTAAAGCAACTTGTTCACCTGGTTTGTAGCCAGCTTTTTCAATAGCTGCAATCAACAAATCCAAAGCTGCTTGATTGGATTTAAGATTAGGCGCAAAACCGCCTTCATCACCCACACCAGTTAGCAAACCCTCAGCTTTTAAGACTTTACTCAAGGATTCAAATACCTCTGCACCCCAGCGTAAAGCTTCTTTAAAAGAAGGCGCACCCACAGGGACAATCATAAATTCTTGAATGTCCACATTATTGTTAGCGTGAGAACCCCCGTTGATCACGTTCATCAGTGGTACGGGCAAAACGTTCGCCAAGGGCCCGCCCAAGTAGCGGTAAAGGGGGAGTCCTAAAGTCTCGGCAGCCGCCTTTGCTGTGGCTAAGGAGACTCCGAGAATGGCATTTGCGCCGAGGTGGGATTTGTTGGGGGAACCGTCCAACTCAATCATGGTTTGGTCTACCAGTGCTTGGTCGATCGCATCTAGATTAGCCAAAGCGGGGGCAATTTTGTGTTCGACGTTAGCAACGGCTTTTAGGACTCCTTTGCCGCCGTAACGGGTTTTGTCATCATCGCGGAGTTCGTGGGCTTCAAAAGAGCCTGTAGAGGCACCGCTGGGGACTTGGGCGATCCCCACAACGCCGTTGGCTAGGTAAACTTCCGCTTCAATGGTGGGGCGACCGCGGGAGTCGAGGATTTCTCTGGCTTGAATAGATTCGATCGCAGTGTCTAGCATATTAATTATTCCGAACTTAACTCAAGGTTTCATGACAATTAGCAGTCTCTGGGTTTTCCCACGCTGACTGCTGACGGGTAATAGAGTACGCGATCCCCAGAATTATTGGTACACAGTTCAAAATATTTGCGGATTTGGACGAGCAGACTCGTGTCAATAAGCTAAACTTGTTGAATAAAGACCTCCGGCAAGTTTGACAATAATTTGATTGTTTTAACCCCAGATTCCCGCAGATTTCTTAATTGCAACCTTTGTTAAAATCAGAATGTCACCAAAGTCAATCAAAAAAGGAGAAACCTAAGATGTTAGAAACAAATCTCCAAGAAATTAGAGCATTAGCTGAAAATTCAGACCCAATTATTGCTGATCCCCCAAACATCCAATTACTCACAGGGCCATTGCCAAATCCAGGCAGCGACCCCAACTTTTTTGACTTAACTCCCAATGACGACGCAGTTCAATTAGCCAACGGAATTCTGCGGAATACTCCCGGCGGTTTGCGGGCTTTAGATGGTAACGATTTTGTCAGAGGTTCAGGTGGTGCGGAACTGATGAACGGTAACAGCGGCATAGATACTTTAATCGGAGGCTGCGGTAACGATACGATTCGCGGCGGCCAAGATTTTGACATTCTTTATGGAGAATGTGGCAGCGATTTACTCAGTGGCAATCAAGGTGGTGACGTAGCCTATGGAGGCACGGGCAATGACTTTATTCGGGGGGGTCAAGGGAGTGATGCTTTAGTCGGAGATAGCGGTAACGATACTCTGATTGGTGATGCTGGAGTCGATAGACTTTGGGGAAAAGAAGGCGCAGATTTGTTTGTAATTAGAAGAGAAACCGGGGCAACTTCGCGGGAATTTGGTTCCGAGCAATCCCCTCCAATTGGAACTTTTCCTTTGAATACAGAAGAAGTGCCAGCAGATTTTATACTCGATTACAATCCGCTCGAAGGAGATGTAATTGGATTGGCGGGAGGACTGACGCGAAACGATCTTGTTTTGACCGAAAGGTTTGCCACAATTGGTGATGCCAGAGATTACGACAGCAGGGGGCCTATTCCTCCGGGATCGATTATAACTACTGAGTTTAGATTTTTAAACACTAAGGCGACGGTGATTCGGGAAGCGAGTACCGGAAATATCTTGGGTTTAGTTAAGGATGTTTCGCCAAGTCAACTTCAGTTTACCTCTGTGTCTGACGGGGCGATCGCCCTGGGATAATCCCAACCCGTAAGGTGCGCATTGCGCACCCTACAAACTTTAAGATTGCCAAAAATCCACGACATCATATCCCATTTCGGTGAGCATTTGCCGCAGCAGAGGTAAGCTCAAACCGATCACATTTGTGTGACATCCTTCGATTTGTTCCACAAAAAAGCCGCCTTTACCTTCGAGTGCAAAACAGCCTGCACAGGCGAGGGGCTCTCCGGTAGCGACGTAAGCCGCTATTTGGCGCGAGGTAACTTCCGCAAAATGAACTTTTGTAACTTGACAGCGAATGAGCGATCGCGACCTTGCCTCACCCAAGTCATCGAATTTAGTATCAATTAAAGCATGACCCGTATACAGTTCGCCCACCTTACCGCGCATTTTCTGCCAGCGCGAGATTGCTTCTTCGGCATCCTTGGGTTTGCCGTGAATTTCGCCATCTATGAGCAAAATTGAATCGCATCCCAAAACCAAACAAGATTTGGGATTAGGAATTTGCGGGTGAGAATTAGCCAGCAAAAACTTAGCTACCGCCTCAGCTTTTCCCTCCGCTAAAACCTGCACTAATTTATTGGCATCCCTCATTTGTATTTGCCCTTCATCAAAGTCGCTGGGGCAAATCACAGCTTGAATTCCGGCATTTTCTAGGAGGCGACGGCGCGCTGGAGAAGCTGAAGCTAATACAAAAGTGGGAATTTTCATAAGTTAAGAAGGAAGAAGGAAGAAGGAAGAAGGAAGAAGGAAGAGGTAAGAAGGAAGAAAAATAAACTATTCCCCATCCCCAAGACCCATGCCCCATTCCCAATTACTTTTTAAACCTAATAAACAGAGAAAGATTTAACAACTTTCTCAAAAGCTTCTTTTACCTTGGGCCAGCGTTCTTCGGTAGTGGAAACGTTAAGAGTAAAAAGTTTGCCGCGGCTGACGGCTACACTCGCTAAGTTGTGGCGTTCTTGGTTTGGCAACTTAACGGCATATTCTAATATGTAATAGTTTTTCGATCGCGATTCACGAGCTTCTGCATTGACTAATTCAGCTTCACGGCCGGAATCACTCGGGGCGATCGCACTTTTGCTGAGCTTGTATCCCACATCCGTCGGCGTTCCCAAATCCGCCAGAGTTTTGTCCTTCGCGACTGGACTGATTACCACGCTGACGTTCTCGGTTTGCTGAATCAAATCGCGGAACACCACATCGGGCCCGTTAGAAACCGCGATCGGCAGCCAGCCGTTAGGATAAAGAAATTGATAGCCATCGCCAGTATCAACGTAGCTTTTGAGTCCAGTGACTTTAGACACACAACCGGTCAAGGTGAGGCTTAGAACAACCAGAAGTATTGCCGCAATTCGTTTGAGCATTCTTTTTACGGGTAGGGTAAAACAAAAATATTTAATTTTAATTGTCTCACCAAACCTTGCCCCTCAAAATAGTTAAGCTATGGATCGCCGTTTGTGTACCGCCAGCGATCCATAGCCATATAGTTTAATTGTTAACAAAATCATTACAGGTGAGTCAGCCAGCTAATCAGCCCGTGCTTGGTCGAAACTTCTAAAGCCAAGAGAGAAACAAAGCCAATCATGGCAAGGCGGCCGTTTAAGCGTTCGGCGTAGGGGGTAAAGCCAGTGCGGGGTTCGTCATCGACGTATACTTGCGGCTCGATCGCAAAATTGTTCATTTTGCCTTGGTCGTCCAGCATTAAGCCTCTGTTACTCATGTTTTTTTTCCTAAATGGTTTTTAGTGTACTGTAAATAAATGTAACAGACTTGTGAAGATATGTAAAGGATTGTGAGAAATTTTTTTTAAATACCTCGATCTGACACCAGTTTAAAAAAAAATGCAACTGTATGCAAGCTCTAAACCCTTATATACTCAGTCATTCCCAAATCTAAAATCTAAAATCTAAAATGGTATGACTGTGGGTAGACTCAGGGCCCCAGAGGGGGGAGGATAGAGTGGAGAGGCACAAAAGTCGATGGTGTATGGCAAATCCAGTCTGGGTTTGACAAAAATTGTGGAACGGAGGAAAAATTTATGCGGGCCAGTCTGGAAATGCGGTGGTTTTATAGCGGTGCACTGCCAAAATCGATCAATCAATGGTTTGGAAGCGAGAGTCTCGGCGCGTATCTTTCGCCTCCTGAAGAGCGGGAAGACATATATTTGCTAGTACCTAACTGCGACTACTTGGGAGTGAAGCTGCGTGGGAAAACCTTGGAGGTAAAGTGGCGTCAGGCAGAGTTGGGGACGATGCAGTTCGCCAATCGCTGGGAAGGCAAAGCCGAGAAGTGGCTGAAGTGGGTTTGTGCGGACACGATGGCGCCGATACCGGCGGATATTGTGGCGACCGGAAAGTGGGTGGGAGTCAAGAAAAAGCGAGCGCAGCGTCTTTATCAAGTTTCGGCCCCTGGTTCCCTGATGTCTGTGCCTGTGGAAGCCCCAATTCCCCAAGGTTGCACCGTGGAACTTACTCAGTTGAACATTAATGGCAGCGCCTGGTGGACTTTGGGATTTGAAGCGTTTGGCAGCGAAAGTTGTTTGACAGAAAGCCTGCAAACAGTTGCTAGTTGGACTAGCAAGAGTTATCAGGCCCAAAAGTTGAAAGCTGAGGATTCTTCTGCTTATCCGATTTGGCTGGGCAGCAAGTAATATCAAATCCGGCAATAATACCTCCTGTATTCTTTAGTCCTCCTCTGCTGGGACGAGAAGCAAGTGTAGACGTGGTTTCAACCGCCGAGTCTGGCCGTCCTGGACGCCACTGGCATATATGGTAAGGTGTTCTACTACCGGAAATCTTCAATAATCTTTCAATAACGATGTCTGACGCACCTGAGATGTTGCACCATTTTCAATTAGGTTTTTTACGGGCGGGCAGGATGCCCACCCACAAGAAAACTCACTCTTTGTGGAACAGGCATCTTGCCTGTTCTTGAGAATGGTGCAAGATGCACCCTAAAAATCGATCGTCCTGTGACAGTTGGCCTTAGTCTTATCTGATAGAGGGGGTATGAAACTGTAAGCTAATTTCTACCCAAATATAGACAAATATTACTGATTGTCCACTTCTTGAATCAATTCATCAACAATTCCTCTAAGCCGTTCTTGCCAGTTAGGAACGGCTTTAAGCTTTTCTCTAACTCCAGGCAATACTTTGAACTGCACGGGAACCTTATCATACGCCACTTTGTTATCAGGCTTAAATTTTATTCTAGACATATTGTCAAACTTCTAATTAATCTGGTATACTAGAAAATATAAACCATTTGAGTGGTCGAGTCAAATGCAATTAGTAGAGAAACACGTCATTAGCCGACAGCATAAATTTTGGAACGAGTGTGACCATTTAGCTTTACAGTCCAAGCATCTTTACCAAGAAAATGGGTCTAAAGCCCGGTCCTTTTAGGACGGCTTTAATTTCCCCAGAACTGTGATAGAGTGTTTTA
>NZ_JAUBSB010000096.1:0-15031 GCF_036702135.1 Microcoleus sp. LAD1_D3
GAGTTTGAAACGTTCTACACTAAGAACATTCTGCTTAACGAAGGCATTCGTGCTTGGATGGCTCCTACGGACCAACCCCACGAAAACTACATCTTCCCTGAAGAAGTTCTGCCTCGCGGTAACGCTCTGTAATCAGCGCGAAATATCAAAATTTCCAACATTTTAAAAGGGTAAGATAAAGCACTTTAGGCTTTACCCTTAATGCTTAAAAAGCTCCCGCCTGGTCGCGGGAGCTTTTTGTTTCTAGGATTCGCTCGAATTAGCGCCCTAAAAAAGTTGATTTTGTACAAAAACAAACTCTGCCTGCGGCTAGAACAACTTGTGTCTTTATATCTGGTGAACTCTCCTATCTGGCAAGAAATCGATCAACCTTTCCCTGCCGCCAGAGTTGCCATGCACCTGATAACCACACAGCCCGCCCGGATTCTGAAGAACATATCCGCAAATGGCTGAAACTGCGATCGCCCGATTGCTGTAGAGATCGATCAAAGACCTTGCAGCAGCAGTAATTTCACCCAATCTTGCAAAAATCTCAATTTGTATCCCCCCACTTCTAATTCCTTGTGTTATTCTAATAATTGTGACTACTAGAATGATACTCAGAACGCAAGTTCTTCTGGTAACGCTGGCAATGGCTAGCGCACAAATCATCACCTTAAATCTTGTATTTAGGTGATGTGCGTTCCAATATTAAGCCATTTAGCTAAACCTGGAGGTGATGCCCATGATAGAAAGTAGTAAACGCATGGGTCATCAGATTGGAAACTACCGGCTGTGCGCCGGGGCCGCTCACTAGCAGTCAGCCGTCGTCTCCAACGGGAAACGACTTCCACGGGGAACCAGGCTGAGCTAGGGATTCTCCCGGCAGTCAGGTTCTAATCTGAAGACCCGCTAGACCGCTCTCACCTCAAATAGTGTTAAATCTTGAGTATTAAAACTTGAGGCTCAACACTATTGGTGAGAGCGGATAGTTTTTGGTTAGGGTTTCTACAAGTGGGCAGTTAATCTGCCATTGCTAATCCCAAAGAAAAAAATTATGGCTGAGCTAATTAACAATACTGAAATTAAAGAGCGCGCCAGTCAATTGTCAGGGTGGACAATTGAAGGTAAACAACTGCGCTCTACCCGTTTATTTAAAGATTTTATCGAAGCGATCGTCTTTGTAAATAAGTTGGTCGCCCCCTCAGAAGCCGCAGGACATCACCCGGACATAGAAATCTCCTACAACAAAGTTACAGTTAACTTGACAACCCACGATGCCGGAGGCTTAACTGAGAAAGACTTTGCGCTAGCCCAAGAGATTTCTACGCTAGATTAAAAGAGTGCCCGTTGACCCCACAAGAGCCACTGCATCTAGCGACATTCCCCGATCGCCGAAAGCTCGCAAATAAAAAATCGACTTGGGGTTAAAATCGGGTTTGATACTCCCCACTGATGAATCAGGGGGATTCTTTACGTATACCATAAAGAGCTTTCAAAGGCGTTATCAAAGCACCTCTACCCACTCAATTTGGACGAATCCAAACTTTGCGTATACTTTTAACTTTTGTAGAGGCTTTCGGAGTCCATCACTTAGGCCAGATAGGTACTCCACATTTTGATATTTTTTGTCAGTTAAATAGGCTTCCTGTCTTTAGACAGTAGTGGCTTACTGTGCCGGAATCTCACTCCCGACTAAAATGTTTCAACACGTAGATAGTTGTTCTTACTCGTTACACTTATTATAGTATACTAATTCAAACTGTGCAAGCATTTTTAGGCGACGGTCGTCGCTGCCGCTTTCCTCCCCATGTCTAAAGCCAGGGGCTTCTCGCTCGTTTTTAGGTGAAAAAGTCTAGAGGCCCAACGTTCAATTTATAAAAGGCTATTCCCCATCATCCGAACATGATCGTATTTGAAAAGCCAGAGTTCAAGAACGAATCTGCAGCAGAAAAAACCGATCTGATAGAAAAGCTTTTAGATATTGGCGCGGCTCTGTCGAGCGCCCAAGATTTGGGCGAGTTGTTAAACTTAATTTTATCCAAAAGTAGGGAAATTACCTACAGCGATGCTGGCAGCGTTTACTTAGTAGATCACAGCGACGAAACATCTAAGCTGCTGTTTAAGGTAGCCCAAAACGCTTCTAAACCGAGCCTGTCGTTTAAAGAGTTTGCCCTGCCGCTGACAGACAAAAGTTTGGCAGGATACGTGGCAATTACAGGTCAAAGTTTGAACCTGTCTGATGCCTACGACTTACCCGCGGGCGTACCCTACCGGCTAGATACGAGTTTTGACAGGGATATTAATTACCGCACTTGCTCGGTAATGGTACTGCCGATGCAAAACCGACAGGGCGAGACAATAGGCGTACTGCAACTGATCAACCGCAAAACAAAGGCAGATACAGTGCTGACAGCAGACAATGCCTGGGAATCGACGCAGCAGTATTCGGAGTGGGAAGAAAGGATAGTTCGATCGCTCGCTTCTCAAGCAGCCATCTCGATCGAGCGCAATCAACTCCAAGACAGCATAGAACATTTGTTCGAGGGCTTCGTGAAAGCCTCGGTGCAAGTCATAGAAGCCAGAGACCCCTGTACCTACGGTCATTCAGAACGAGTAGCAGCCCTCACAGTACGCCTTTCAGAAGAAGTAAACACCGTCAGCAGCGGAGGACTGCGCTCTATTTACTTTAACAACCGCCAAATTCAAGAACTTCGCTACGCCGCCCTGCTGCACGATTTTGGCAAAATTGGAGTCGCCGAAGCAGTTTTGACCAAACAGAAAAAGCTCTACCCCGCACAGCTAGAAATCATTCGCCACCGCTTTGGCTTAGCTCAACGGACGATGGAAATGGAATGCGTCCAGTCTAAATATAAATACTTGCTGGAGCATTCCGCCTACCGAAAACACCCGATCCAGGAGCTAGAGTGCGCTCAATGCCAGGAAATCGAACAGCTAGACACTAAGCTAGCAGAGGCGAAAACCAGATTAGCAGAATACTGGGAAGTGCTGCTAGAGGCAAACGAGCCTCACATTTTGGCAGCAGAACCGCTAGCTCAACTGCGAGAAATTTCTCGACAAACTTACAGAGATATAGATGGGGCAAAGAAACCCCTGCTGAACCCAGACGAGATCGTGCAATTGATGGTGTCAAGGGGCAACCTGACGCCGGAAGAACGATCAGCAATAGAATTTCACGTAACTCACACTTACGAGTTTCTGAAACAAATTCCTTGGACAAAGGATCTAAAAAATGTTCCAGATATTGCTTACGGACATCACGAAAAACTCGACGGCACAGGCTATCCGCGAGGTTTAAACAAGTCAGAAATTCCAATTCAAGCACAGTTGATGACGATCGCCGATATTTACGACGCCCTAACAGCAGGCGATCGCCCCTACAAGCGAGCCCTGCACACAGATGCAGCAATGAAAATTTTGCGACAAGAAGCAGCTCACAACAAAATCAACGCTGATTTGTTAGAATTGTTCGATCATCGCCAAGTCTTTAGCGTCCTAGGGCACAGCTTGGAGGTTAAAGTCGAATCAGCCTAGACGAGTCGGGCGTGCTGTGCTAAAAAGTAAATAGGCGATCGGGCGCTATCTAGTGTCAGTCGTCAAATCAATCCACAACCCAAGCCGGGCCTGGTTTTGACGCAGTTGAGTACAGTTTAAAAAACAGGCTCTCTGCAGCCGTCAGTCACATCTATATACTCGGTCAGCCCGAAAGAATCAAAAGAAAAAGTGAATTTTAGGTCTCTTTTTAGAGTATGCTAGTTGAGCAACAACTGACCACATAGAAGACTAGAAAAGTTTCTCTGTAATCGGTGTGAGGATGAGAGTGAATATGTCGAAATTTTTGTGGAGTTACCTATTAATCAGCCCAGCAGTCTTAGGAGCTACCCTAGTAGTTTCTTCGAGCGCGATGGCAGCAGACGCTCAGCAGGCTGCTGATGCGCTCCAGCCCGCTGCCGCCAAAGCTGAAACCGCTGAAACCTCAGAAGCGAAACTCAATGCTTTAGCTGCTATTTCCGAAACAATCGCAGCCTCCGAGCCAGTCGAAGAAATTTCCGAAGTCGCTGGCAGCGAAACTCAGGCAGCGATTGCAGATGGGGCCCCGGCTGCAACTGATGCAACTGAAAGTGCGATCGTCGGAGCCAACGCAGCCCCTGCTGAGGCAAATCCCCAAGCGGCATCACAACCTACAAGTGAATCTTTAGCCGCAGTTGAGCCAACAGTCGCTCAACCAGTAGAAAATTCGGCCCCGGCAGCCCAACTAGAAATTCCAGCCCCGGCAGCTACCGCTCTCCCAGAGCAAATCGGTGCAGTTCAATTAGAAACTCCAGCCGCGGCAGTGGCAGAGTCGGCAGAACAAAGTTTGCCAAAAGCGGCTGAATCTTTAGCCCAAACTGCCGCACCACAAGAGCAAAACCCAGCCGCCACATTAGAACAGCTCAACGAGTACAGCAGCGAAGGTGCTGCCGGCGGCGAAACTGAAGGTCAAGTTACCTCAGTATCTCAACTTTCCGACGTGCGGCCCACAGACTGGGCCTTCCAAGCACTGCAATCCCTAGTCGAGCGCTACGGCTGTATTGCCGGGTATCCCGACGGCACCTTCCGCGGCAACCGCGCAATGACTCGCTACGAATTTGCAGCCGGTTTAAATGCTTGCTTAGACAAGGTTAGTGAGCTAATTAGAGGTGGCACTGGCAACTTCGCTACGAGAGATGACTTGGCAGCCCTCCAACGGCTCCAAGAAGAATTTGCAGCGGAACTGGCCACCCTGCGCGGTCGCGTCGATGCTCTGGAAGCTCGGACATCCGAACTCGAAGCCAACCAATTCTCCACCACTACCAAGCTGACCGGGGAAGCTATTTTCGCTCTCAGCGACGACTTTAGTAGCGACGTTAGCGTTTTTGGCAGAGACGGCGAAAGAATCGGCAGCAACAATAACGAAACTGTCTTCCAACAGCGGGTGCGTCTCAATTTAAATACGAGCTTCACCGGCAGAGACTTGCTGCTTACCAGGCTTCAAGTCGGCAACGGTCAAAAATTCAACCTTGGGGCTACCAGCGAAGGCACTCAAACTTGGAATTTTGTCGGCAGAACCGACAATGTTGTTGCCCTGGACACTTTGCTCTACAAGTTCCCGGTCGGTCAGCGGCTGAACGTTAGCCTGATAGCCAACGCTGGCGTGTGGGACGACATTATGCCGACTGTCAACCCTTACTTTGAAGACTTTGACGGGGGCAACGGGTCACTGAGCACCTTTGGACAGCGGAACCCGATTTATCGCTTGGGCGGTGGGTCAGGTATCGGCTTTGACTATGCCTTCGGTGGCAGGGGCTTGCTGGGCGGCGTGTTCGGCCCGACTTCTCTGTCCTTCGGTTATTTGGCGTCAAATGCAGCCAGTCCCGCTAGGGGTGCAGGCTTGACGAACGGCGACTACGCGGCGATGGGTCAGTTGACTTTTACCCCCGGACGCAACTTGCAAGTTGCTTTCAACTACAACCACGGTTACTTTAGCAGAGGTAACTTTGGGTTTGACAATGCTTTATCGAATGGGCCAGGCAGTCTCGGCGGTTTCACAGGTACCGGCGTGGCTAATTCTCTCAACGGTTTGAGCGAAGGCTTTGAGGGCTTCAATGCTCGCAAAGTTGTCAGCAACTCCTACGGTGCTCAGGCTTCGTTGCGACTGAGCCCGAGATTTATCCTTGGTGGCTGGGCCGGTTTAACCAATGCCCGCATTATCGGTATCGGCGATGCGAGAATTTGGAACTACGCTGTTACCTTGGCTTTGCCCGATTTAGGGAAAGAAGGCAACTTGCTAGGGCTCGTGGTAGGTCGTGAGCCTTACTTGGATAAACTTGAAGCTGCAAGCAGTTTGCGGAGCTTCCGCAACGATGATTCCTATCACGTTGAAGGGTTCTACAAGTTTCAGCTCTCGGACAACATTTCTGTTACTCCGGGCGTGATTTGGGTGACTAATCCTAATCAAGATGACCGTAATGATGACATCATCATCGGTACTCTGAGAACTACTTTCACGTTCTAAGAGCGGATTAGAGGAGCCAGGGGGAGGGGGGTCATACCCTCTCTGCTAGCAACTCTCAAGGCCCAGTTTAGCCCTGCCTGCAGCAGGGCTTTTTGGTTTGCGGGACAAAGGGGGCGCCGAGAATCTATTAAAATAAAAATTAAAAATTATTAGTCATAGACGCAGAAACCCGGTTTCTTGAGGTAATGCCGATCGTCCCAAGCATAAAGTGACGAAAGTCGATTAAGTTCAGTGGAAAACCGGGGTATAATAAAAGGTAAAGTGAGGAGTTAGAATTGGGAACTCAACATTGAGGAGAATTTTAACATCTGACTTCGGAGTTGATAATTCTGGTATTGGAAGCAATTATGGTAGAACTCTCCTGTAAAAGCGAATACGCAATCTTAGCTTTGCTGGAGCTTGCCGATTGCTACGAAGAAGGCGAGCCTCTGCAAATTCGCCAGATAGCGGCTCAGCAAAATATTCCCGATCGATATTTAGAGCAGTTGCTGGCTACCATGAGACGCTGCGGGCTGATTCGCAGTCAACGAGGAGCTAAGGGAGGTTATATTTTGGCGAGGGAACCCTGGAAAATAACACTCCTAGAAATTATCAACTGTCTCGAAGGCTCAGAGTTCGATCGCTCTGAAAAAGACTCGCCTGCTCAAACTGTAGAAAGTGCGGTGATTTGGGAAGTTTGGCAAGAAGCCCGATCGATTGCCAACTCAGTTTTGCAAAAATACACGTTACAGGATCTGTGCGAAAAGCGCAATGGCAGACGGCAGCTCGATATCATGTATTACATCTAGTTAAAATATTGCCAACTAGGAATTAACATTTACTTTCAACCACAAACTGACAAAGATTATGCGTATTGCTGGCGACATTACAGAATTGGTAGGGCGGACGCCCTTGGTGCAACTCAACCGCATTCCCCAAGCTGAAGGCTGCTTGGCTCGGATTGTGGTAAAACTCGAAGGCATGAATCCGGCAGCATCGGTGAAGGATCGCATCGGTGTCAGTATGGTCAATCAAGCCGAGGCCGAAGGACTGATTAGTCCAGGCAAAACGGTTTTAGTGGAACCGACTTCTGGCAATACCGGAATTGCTCTGGCAATGGTGGCGGCGGCTAAGGGCTACCAGTTGATTTTGACCATGCCTGATACGATGAGCACGGAACGCCGATCGATGCTGCGAGCTTACGGGGCCCAACTAGAACTGACTCCCGGAATTGAAGGCATGAGTGGCTGCATCCGCCGCGCTCAAGAAATTGTGGACAAAACTCCCAATGCGTATATGTTGCAGCAGTTTCGGAATCCAGCGAACCCGCAGGTTCACCGCTCAACAACGGCTGAGGAAATTTGGGAAGATACAGACGGCGAGGTGGATTTCCTGATTTCGGGAGTCGGCACGGGCGGTACGATTACCGGTGTCGCAGAGGTGATTAAGTCGCGGAAACCCGAGTTTAAGGCGATCGCCGTTGAGCCGGCTAACAGTCAGGTACTGTCGGGCGGAAAGCCAGGGCCTCACAAAATTCAAGGTATCGGTGCTGGTTTTGTGCCGCCGGTGCTGAATGTGGATTCGATCGACGAAATTATAGTTGTTACGGATGACGAGTCGATCGCCTACAGCCGTCGCTTGGCCAGAGAAGAAGGACTTTTGTCCGGTATTTCCAGCGGTGCGGCACTATGTGCGGCCGTGAAAGTCGGCAAGCGTCCCGAAAATGCAGGGAAATTGATTGTGATGATTCAGCCTAGCTTCGGCGAACGCTATCTCAGCACTCCCTTGTTCCAAGATCCAGAACTCAATCTGGCGATGGCCCTCAACTAGGTCAGCCTCCAGCCCAAGTCGCAGAAACTGCCCGCAGGGCGTACACTGTACGCCCTGCTTGGCTTTTTAGCTTAAAGAATGGCGATAGATTGTAGCTGCCTCGATGGCGATCGAGGCAAAATTTCTGAGGGGGCTTTTTTGTGAATCGCTTTCGGCGCGTTAGCGAAGCGGCCGGTAAACGCTTTTGTCGCGAAGGAAGAGAAAAGAAAAGAAGGAGCTAACAATTGGTGGGAGGAGCGCTATGTGAGTCCCCAATGTCGATCGGCTTCCCACTTCAAAAGCATCAATGTTTTTCTAAAATAGATTTATGATAAGTTGAAAACTGAGGTTTTTTACTTACAATTTTTGACATTTATATCATATAAATACTTAAAAAATTAGCAAATAATGATATTTTTGTCAAGCACTTTTTCACAGATTATCCAGATTTCAAGGAAATAACAGCGTGTCTTCCGTTACCAATCACTACAAAACCCTAAAGATTAGCCCAACCGCAACACAAGCCGAGATTAAACAAGCATACCGCCGTTTAGTCAAATTATTTCATCCAGACAGCCGCAGCGACACAGCGGGTCACGAAGAAATTGTCCGCCTCAATGCAGCCTATGAAATATTAGGAGACGCCCAGCGCAGACAATCTTACGATCGCCAATTTTCCCAGCCAAGCCAACAGCAATCACCAGTCGCACCAAACGTCACCCGCCAGCAAAAACAAACAGCACGGGAAGCCGACGAACAAATGGAACAGTGGCTGATTAAAGTATACAAACCCGTCAATAAAATGCTCAACAGCATCTTGAAGCCGCTTAAAAAGGAAATAGACGAATTGTCCGCAGATCCGTTTGATGACGAACTGATAGAAAAGTTTCAACTTTATATCGAAACCAGCCGCGAATTTCTCAAAAAAGCTCATAAATTTCTTACATCGATGCCCAATCCATCTAATGTAGCCGGAGTTGCGGCCCATCTTTACTACTGCATCAATCAAGTCGGAGACGGAATAGAAGAATTGCAGCTATTTACCCTCAATTATGACGATCGCCACTTGCACACCGGTCAAGAACTGTTTAGAATTGCCGCCAGACTGCGGCGGGAAGCGCAGGATGAATTAAAATTTAAAAGTTAAAAAAGCAGATTGTTCCCTCTTCCCTCTTCCCTCTTCCCTCTTCCCTCTTCCTTCTTCCTTATTCCTGACATCCGTTACATCCGTTACAGAATCCGTTGCCGAACTTCCCTCTTCCCTCTTTCAAATTCCAAAAAGAACTTGAATTCGCTTGCGAATTTTAATAAAAGGAGTTTGTTCCAGAGAGTCGTCATCTAACAATCCCAAATCTCTCAAAGCTTGCTGGCGTTCCGACAATTTTTGAGCAATCTGATCGGCTAAATTGGGTTGTTCTCTTAAAAGTTTTTGCAAATCGTGACGTTCCACCACAAACAAAATTGCATCTTCGCTAGTTTTAACAGTCGCCGTTCTCGGAGTTCCCAATAGCAAAGATATTTCCCCAAAAAACTCGCCCTCGTGAAGGGTAGCAATATACTGACCGGCTTTTTGAGAAAGAACTTCTACAGTACCAGAAAGAATAATATAAAAAGAATCCCCAGGATCATTTTCTTTACATACAACCTGTCCCGCTGGAAACAGTTGTCGGTAGCCGTATTCAATTAACTGTCGCAGTTCTAAATCCGTACACTGTTCAAAATAAGTTACTCGTCGCAACAAATCTCGGAGCGTCCAATTATTGGGGGATTTAGGCGCTGGAGTTTTAGGTTCAGAAACGGTGGAATTAGATTTTAACTCGGCTGAATGTTTAGCATTATGCGGAAAATTTTTTCCGTTGGAATTATCGTCTTTGTTATGGTGAAAAAGTTGAGTTAACTCTTGCGGGTTTCGCAGCCACAAATCCCGCTGGGGAAAGGGAATTTCGATGTTTCGGTGGCGCAATTCGTAATCTATTAAAAAATTTACTGCGCTTTTAATAGCATCGCTTTCCTGTGGCTGATCAATCCAAACTAAAAGTTCAAAATTTAAAGCGTTATCTCCAAAACCGTGAAACCATACTTTAGGAGAAGGATGGGACAAGACATTCGATTCCATCCGCGCCGCAATTAATAGCGCTTCCGTAACTATTACTGGGTCAGATCCGTAAGCAACGCCGACGGGGATGTGGAGGCGGCATCTGGGGTCTCTATAACTCCAGTTAATAATGTTAGTTTCGACAAACTTAATATTTGGTATGATTACAAATAGACCGTCAATTGTTTTAATAATTGTAGAGCGGATCGAAATAGTTTCTACTGTTCCTAATAACTTGTCTATTTCAATAAAGTCTCCGACTCTAATTTGGTGTTCAAATAGGAGGGTGAGACCGCTGATAAAGTTGCTGGCGAGATTTTGCAAGCCAAAGCCGAAACCAATGCCGACAACCCCAGCTAAGACGGTGAGAGAAGTGAGGTTGATGCCGGAACCTTGCAGGACGAATATACAGCCAATAGAGGCTAAAATATAGCTAATGATCGTAGAAATTGCTTCTCGACTGCCGCGATCCAATCCCATCCGAACTAGCAGGCTGCGCTTGATTCCTTCACTGATAATCTTAGCTATAATCAAGGCAAATATAGCTAAGATTATCAGTTTGACGATCGCACTGATGGACAGATGAGTGTCCCCGATATAGAATAGCGGGGTTGTCATCGCACCCGATAAATGTTCAAAAAAGCGATCGGCTCGTGCAGTAATCGAATTCATTAATATGGGGTAATGGGTAATGGGTGATTGGTAAGGGGTGATTAGTTTTGAGCGCAACTTAACCCCAAACTGCTAACTATTGCAGGGCCAAGACTAAACACTCGAAATTTCGGGCGCGCACTGTTACAGGTGCGGGTCGATGGCACTCTCAAAGACTCGTAACTGATGGGTTAGCAACTGATGGCGAGAAACTGTTTTGTAGCGGTATTTTCTGCCGGATATCTGTGTTGTGGCGTAAAATGGGCCCTGCAGCTCGATCGAGCGACGACTTGTTGCCAATATTTGGAAAATTGGTAGAAATTCATGTACAGCACCCTCAAATAATCGAAAAATTCCAGCAAAAATTAGTTTATCCTTAAGAAGTAAGTCCTTTACAGAACTTAACAAGCTTACCCTACTTGACTTTTATGCAGTGCATCATCAATCGTCGGGCACAGTTTTCGGCGAGTCACCGGTACTGGCTACCGGAGTTGAGCGAAGTCGAGAACTTTGAGCGTTTTGGCCCAACTGCCCGCGCACCGGGGCACGGACACAATTACGTCCTTTACGTTTCCATGATAGGCGAACTCGACGAGTACGGCATGGTGCTCAACCTGTCTGATGTCAAGCACGTCATCAAGCGGGAAGTTATCAAGGATCTCGATTTTTCCTACCTTAACGAAGCGTGGCCGGAATTTGAGCAGACTCTGCCAACTACCGAAAACATAGCACGGCAAATTTGGCTGCGGCTAGCCCCTCATTTACCTTTGAACAAAATTCAATTGTTTGAACACCCCGAACTTTGGGCTGAATATTTAGGAAACGGAATGGAAGCTTATCTAACTCTGTCCACTCATTTTAGCGCCGCCCATCGGTTGGCTCGTCCTGATTTGACTTTTGAAGAAAACTCCGAAATTTATGGCAAATGTGCTCGTCCCAACGGTCACGGTCACAACTATCATTTAGAGGTGACTGTTAAAGGGGAAATTGATGCCCGGACTGGCATGATTGCTGATTTGGGAGCTTTGCAAAAAGCCGTTGACGATTATGTTGTTGAACCCTTCGATCACACTTTTTTAAATAAGGATATTGCTTATTTTGAGAACGTTGTGCCGACTGCGGAGAATATTGCTGTTCGGATCGGGCAATTATTGCGATCGCCCGTTCGGGAATTGGGCGCAGAGTTGCACAAGATTAAGCTGGTTGAAAGTCCGAATAATAGCTGTGAAATTTACGGTGCTGATTTAGAGGAAGTGGCGGTTGAACATCAGCAGCCGGAAGCGGTTTTAGCTGCGGTTTAGAGTTAAAAATCGGGTCGGTTGGGGCGGGTTCACCCGGATAGTTGGCTAATTGTGCAGATTGGTGAAGCCACCCCTCCCAGCCTAATGATGATTCCGAGAGTTATCCAACCGCATGAGGCGCGAGAATATATCCTTTCATCCAAGTTACACAGCCAGAATTACTGGCAGTTTTCCTGAAAAGTCAGACTCCGCGCGTATTTTGGAGATAGTAAGTCAGCATTCCTCATGTCAGCTATTCTAACTGCTGAGACGATGAGGTCGATCGCCCGATTGCTGACAACCAAGCACTAATTTCTCCTAAATGAGTTGACGTTTATGCGCGTCTCTAATCTAGCTCTCTTGAGTCTGGCTGCCCTCGCATCCCACAATTTAACTGCTAATACTAGCGCCAATCCTGCTGCACATCCTATTTCTCCTCAGACACCGCAGGCTAGCAACTTTGTTGATGCGGTAAATAATACTGAATCGCGTCGGGCTGAGTCAATTAGCGAGCCTGAGACGATCGCCCACGAACAATTTTCCCCAAATACTACCGTATCCCGTCGGGCTGAGTCAATTAGCGAGCCTGAGACGATCGCCCACGAACAATTTTCTCCGCGAATTGCTGTAAAATCGCCGACAGGTTTGCTGGTAGCGGCCGCTCAACCGGAGTTATCCGCTGCTGCCAAAACCAAGGCGAATACTCCTGCTTCATCCGGCGATGAACTAACAAAATCTTTACAAGAAACCTGGCTGGCGAAACTAATCGAAACCGGGGTTGAAAGCAATCCTCAAGTTCGCGAGGTTTTCGCTTTTATCTCCCCGCCTACTGGCAGTTCTGAATCTGGATATGGTTTTAATAGTACCATAACTTTGCTCAATATTTTACTAATCCTTGGTACTGTATTTCCACCAGTGACAATTGCATTTTTTTGGATGATGCGACGGCTGATCATCAAACACTTGGTTGCTGATGCCAATAAACGATTGCAAGGCATTGGTGTATTGGAATCAGAACTCATAAATTCTAGCCAACTGACTCAAAAGTTGAGGAATGAATTAGAAGCGCAAATGGGTGCAGCTAAACAATCCCTTGATTTTTTAACTAGAGAAACTGAACTTTCCAAATCTTCCGTCGAGCAAATTGAGACTCTCAAATCTCAATTTATCATGCACCTGCAAGTTTTGCGGACAGAAGTTGACGAGAAAAAATCTCAAATTGTTCAAGAAATTTCCCAAGTTCCCGCAGTTGTTGCCAAAGAAGCTCTCAAAGTCGCACATCAACCCCCATTAAACAATTCCCCAACTTCGCAAACTGCACCTGCTAGCAACGAAAATTTGATTGCTGACGATTATATCAAGCAAGCCGAAGGGCTTTATTTTCAAGGCAATTATGATGAGGCATTAGTCTGCTTGGAAAAATCTATTTTAGCTAATAATAATTTGGAGGAGGCTTGGTATTGGCGCGGAAATGTGTTAATAAGATTGCAGCGCCCGGAAGAAGCACTCGCCTGTTACGACCAAGCAATATCGATTAAACCGGATAACTACGAATTGTGGTATAATAAAGCGCATTTACTCGGCAAATTGCACAGGTACGAAGAGGCGATCGCCTGTTACGAGCGAGCAAGTTTGAGCGAATCTCGAAAATACGGTTGTTGGCACAGTATAGCGGCTTTGTTGGGTAAATTGCAGCATTACGAAGAAGCGATCGCAAGTTACGATCGCGCCCTCGCTATCAAAGCAACCGACAGCGAAGTTTGGCACAACCGAGGCGCGATGCTGGGCAAAATACAGCAGCACGCAGCAGCAGTCGATTCTTACGATCGCGCTCTTGAACTCAATCCCAAGAGATATGAAACTTGGTACAATCGAGGCAATATGCTGTGGAGACTGCTCCGCTACAGCGATGCTATTGATTCTTATGATCGGGCGATCGGCATCCGGCCCGATAAATACGAAGTTTGGTACAATAGAGCCGCTGTGCTCGGAAAAATGCAGCGATATCAAGAATCGATCGAATCCTACGACAAAGCAATCGCCCTTAAACCGCAGGATTTTGAAGTGTGGCACAACCGAGGCGCAGCTTTCGACAAACTCTCGCAGCACGAAGCAGCAATTGCCTCTTACGAATCAGCAATTACCTTTAATTCGGAGTGTTACGAAGCTTGGTTTGGTAAAGGCGAATCTTTGGCCAAGTTGCAGCGCAATGAAGAAGCGATCGCAGCTTATGAGAAAGTGATTGCTATTAAGCCCGATTCCTACGATGTTTGGCACCACTTGGGCACAGCTTTGTCTAAATTAAAGCGGTATGAGGAAGCAATGGCAGCTTACGATAGAGCTATTGCCATCAAGCCAGAAAATGCCGAAGCTTGGCGTGATCGAGGCGCAATTATATCGGAATTAAAACAGGATACAGAAGGAAAGGAATCGGTTGAACAAGAAACTTAAATTCAGCAAAAATCCCGTTGTTTAAAATCCATAGGTGTCACGTAATCGGAAATCGCACCCTAATTTTAAATTAGTAAGGGATGAGAATAAACCGCCTGTATATCGAGAGCAAGTTTTGCAAACACCCTCAGATTTAACTGTATTAATAGTTGGCTATCAACCATCCCTACAGTTATTGACGAGTATTTAACGCGACTTGATAGGGGTCAGTTAAATGCTTGTTGTATAAAGTTTGTTATCTAAAGTTGTCCTCTTTTTGCCGCTCCGTTTGGGGCGGTTTTTTTATGGTAAATTTAGGTAAGCTGCAAACAAGGAGAATAGTTATATGTCTGTTCAGCTTCAAAAACGGTTATTTACAGTAAAAGAATATCATTTGATGAGTGAGGCGGGTATTCTCTCGGAGGGCGATCGGGTAGAACTTATAGAAGGAGAGATTGTTAAAATGGCTGCAATTGGTACTCGTCATGCAAGTTCTGTTAAGCGTCTCACAAGGCGTTTCAGCCTCATTCCAGAAGATCGGGCAACTCTGGGCGTCCAAGACCCTATCCAGTTGACGGAGCGCACTGAACCTCAACCGGATGTTGTATTGCTGCAACCTCGTCCTGACTACTAAGTAAGTCGGTGGGAAAGTTTATAACTATGTAACAAAAAATTAAGTAACCAGCTCGGAGCTAAATTTAATGCGTATTGTAGGGTAGTTTCCTTTTTTTCCTCTAGCTTCTACCCCATTAA
>NZ_JAUBSB010000097.1:0-14952 GCF_036702135.1 Microcoleus sp. LAD1_D3
TCATTCTTTAACGTTATATGCTTGCTATGCAAGCATTATAACGTATTTTCACCGTATTTTTTGTTTAAGTCCCGTTAGTCTGCGGAGGCAGACTTTGTTTTTGTAGTAGCGGTTTCAACCGCCGAAACATCGAGGGAGTAGCCAACCCGGATTTACTTTCAACCTACCATTTTCGCGCGCCGCTGACGGAGGAAAATCACCAAAAGCCCGATCGCACTTACCGCCAACAGCAGCCATTCTTCGGGTTCAGGAACCCCCGAAACATTCAGAGGATTATTCGGCTTACTCAACTGTTCCTTACCAGATTCTACCTCTCTGTCAAATCGATCGCTCTTAGCTTCCGCTGCTTTTAGCTGCTCCCTTTGCGCGTCATTAACTAACACAATCATCGAAGAATAAGGCGTCACCACTTTGAAATTTTTAGCTACTGCGTGCATCGCATCCAGTTGCGTCAATTGATTTGAACTTTTCTGCTTGCTAAGTGCAGTTATCAACTGCCGCGCAGCTATCGGTTTAAACCCTTCATTTCCGGTATCTTTTAGCTCTGTAACAGCCCCCGATTTGAGTGTCTTTTCTGATTTGGAATTTTTGGCATAACTCCAAGCATAGCCATCAACAACGCTAACTGTAGATTGGCCCGAAGCTGCTGTTGTTGCTACTCGCTGCATCGCCTCTTTCATATCCGTAGCAACTCCGCCGCCGCTATCTTGAATAGCCTTTAAAGTTGCGTCGTCGTAGCCGGGGGGCAAACCTCCCAAATGCACTGTCCACAGCGGTGCAGAGATGGAAAGTTTAGGTTTGCGATCGTCCGACAATTCGTAGCTGTGGCGATCGCTCACCAAAAATACAGTATCGTAACTTTTATCGCCCCGCAACTGTGCAAACTGTTGCAGCATATCTTTGAGCTGAATCGTACCGTAAAATGTTACCTTTGCCGCATCGAAATTGCGTACATCTTCCACAAACTTAGGTGGCATTCCTGCAGCACTAGCGATATACAAATCAACAGCATTTTTGCCGGCTGCATTAGCTTTCAACCATTCAAAAGTATCTTTTACTTGCTTATTTTCCGCCGCCATGCTGCGGGAAGTATCGAGAATTACTGCAAACTTTTTGCCTTGCGGTAGCGAGTAATTTGCATCAGCCAGCGGCTTAGCAGAAATGATATTTTCTCCCGGTAGAATCGCCTGCTGCGGTGTTAGCGGTTGCTGTGCGGCTGCGGGCAAAAAGGGTGGCAGCCAAGTTTCTATTGCTTCTTTCCCGCTGTATTTCACCTCTTTTCCGGCGATCGTGCGGCGAGTATTTGGGTTCCAAAAAATGTTGCGTTTTTCAGCCAAAACAGGCATAGCCCAACCCTGTGGCTGGCGCATGACTTTGTAAGTAAGCCACAGGTGCATTTCGGTTGGCCCGTCGGTTTGGGTGAATTCTCGTTTAGCCGGGATTGGAAAAGCCCGCAAGCGGTATTGTTTAGGGCCAATTTGTTCGAGCAAAGCCGGATCTACTCTTTCTCTCACCTGTTGGTTGTAGACTTGCTGGGCTGCACCGCGAGGCGATACAGTAAATACAAAACGTTTGTTTAAATCGCCAGTATCGCCCAGCCAAATCCCTGTAACTGCGGCGCTTTCCGGCAGGGAAAAGTAGTAGAATACTTCTTGCAAGTTCGGTGTTTGATTGTTGTAAACTTCGTAGAGTTGAACGTCGGCCCAATCGCCGTTTTCTTTGACTGTCACTTCTTGCGATTTCAGCCACACTTTTTCTTGATTGACATTCAGCAAACCAGCTTTTGCTTCTTCCCGGTTTGATGTTGACTGCACCGCGTGTTTTACTGCTTCTGTGTCGCCTTTTTGCAGTTCCGTATCGAAGAATTCGCCGTAGAGTTTTTCTGCTTTTTCCACATCAGCACTAGAGCCTTGATACAAAAACGGCGACATTAAAAAATTATAGCTGTTCTGCACCGTTTGAGCCGCTCCGTCAGACAAATTCAAAGTGTTTTTGTATATCTCATAAATGTGGTTGTTTTCTCCCACAGTGCTGAGGTAGCGGTAAGGGGACAAATAAGCGTTAACTAAGCCCGATCGAATCATATCAGACTTGGCTAATAAAGTTTGGCGAACCGTGTCATTTGCGGGGGGAGTAGCCAGCATTTTCAGTGCTGCAACTTGCGGCTGCTGCTGCAAAGCGGAGAAAATAGCCAGCCAAGCTGCTATGACTCCCAAACTTCCGATTAGCGCTTTATTTTTCCCGTATTGTGCAGCAAAAATCAGCCATATTTTCCGCCCGGAATGAATGTAAAGAAAGCCGTACAGCGAAGGCATGACAATGAACAAACTACAGGTTAAACCAAATAATATAAAGGATAGCGGTATCCAAATTAAACCCCAGATCCACTCCCCATATCTAAAGATATCCCAAAATGCTGATACCCATGTAAACTTGAAAAATTCAATGACTACAGTGAAGAATCCATAAAGTGTAAACAATGCCACAGGTACAGCGTAATACATCAGCAATGTTGCCGCCCAAATGCCAACTATTAGCATTAAACTGTGACATCCTAATTGCAGCCACGCACTTCGTTTTTCTCGGATTAAGCTTAAAAAACGATGCTGTTTATTATGGGAAGTTTGAGAATCTGAGATATTTTGCACATTTTCTTTTTTACCCAGATAGCCGTACAGCATTTCCACTGAAAATGCTGCAATGCACAAAGCAATAGTAGCGATAATTTGATAACTAGCTGGGGTGAGTTCTCGCAGCAGGAACAAGCGGAGCAAACACAGCAAAAATAGCGGTGCTTCTACGCCGTAAAACCAACGCATTAGCTCTAGGGGTTGCTTGCTAAAACGCCTAGCTCCTATTACTGTACATACAGTGGGTACTGCGATCGTAGCTGCCATCGTCAAAGAAAACTCTAGCGGGATGGTGCCATCGATTGTCGCCATAATTAATGGCACTCCTATAATCGGCAAAATTCCCAAGTAAACAATCGATAAAAAAGTCAAATTCCACAGCCAAAAAATTGTTTTAAAAACTCCATCAAATACCTGTTTAATTTTCATTTATTTCTCCTTGTAAGCTTTGTTTAACGGTATCGTGTACATTACTAGCAAACTCTTTTACTTCATGATTTTCAGCTTGTAGCGAACTGTCAAATAAAATGGAAACTAGCACCCAATTGTGATTTTTGTGGGTGAGGTCGCTGCCGATACGGGACAAGAAGTTATCTGTAGTTAACTGTGCCGATTGCAGCCAGTATACTGCTGATAATTGGTTGTTTTTGAGAGACAGCCAGCGCGCTGTTACTGAAGGAGTTAATTGTTTTTTTTCTATGCGATTGACGGGAATTCCGCTCGCTACAAAACACAACTCGGGGGCGTGATAAGTTTGCCAGGATGTGCTCGCTACTGTGAGCATGGAACCGCGCAACTTGCCGGCGACAAATCTGATTTTTTGTGTTTGCGTGTCTGGATAGTTGCCAAAGAATTTTTGTTCGCTAGTATTCAGGGGAATCGACTCTGATTTAATGTATTCAGGTAATCTTAAAGGTGCGCTCGCCATTCTTGACGTTTCTACATGAGACAGTTGAGCCATGACTGCCAAAACTGTGACTGCGGCAATTATTCCTGGTTTAGCTAAAGGGTGATTTTCGAGTATTTCTGAGTTGGGTTTTGCAGAAATACCGCTGGTTTTTTCTGGCTGAAATTTCGGTACTCGGTGCAGCATTAACCAGGTCACAAAACAAGCACATACTAAACCGACTATTCCCAGAGGAACGTGAATAATTTCGGCTAGTTTTGGCTGTTTAAACACTTCTGAAACCAGGACTAACACGGCAACCCGCGCCGCGTTAGCAGACACCAACATTAAGAGATTAGCAG
This sequence comes from Microcoleus sp. LAD1_D3, assembly GCF_036702135.1. Classification (NCBI taxonomy): domain Bacteria; kingdom Bacillati; phylum Cyanobacteriota; class Cyanophyceae; order Oscillatoriales; family Microcoleaceae; genus Microcoleus; species Microcoleus sp. LAD1_D3. Next base: position 3,879 of record NZ_JAUBSB010000097.1, read on the forward strand.
CGCCGACTGCTACCCATCTTAAACTTAATTTACGCCCTTCCAGACAGGTAGCAGCTAGCAAAAATAGCGTTCCCACTAAGAGAGTTTTAATGCCGCTGCAAGGCACGTCAACGTGAGCAATGCCGTTTTCCAAAACGATAATATCGTAAGAAGAAATAGCCCCAATGTGCAGCATTGAGAGCAACTGTTCTACTACCTGAGCAGTGATCACTCGCGCCGGCAAACCTAATCCGCTATTAAACTGACTGTTGAATGGTAAAATACAAGCCAGCAAGCCCGCAACTGGCAAGTTTTTTTGCCAAAAGTTCGGCTCCACCAATAAGCCGCACAGCCCGTAAGTTCCGAGGATAAATAGCAGGACAGTAATTTGTTTGATATCAATTATGTACTGAAGGGCGATCGAGCAAATACCCGCACCCAACATCAACAGCAGCGGATCTCGCCTCAAAACGAAATTTGGTAAAAATCCCGGCGGGCGATCGGAGTTCCCAGTCGATCGCACTACTAATGCTACAATCAAAAAACCAATTACTATCTTGTACAGTGTGGGTATCTCAACAAACGAGGATAACACCCACTTAACAGCCGAGATATTGGCCCAAAACCAAGCAAGGGCTAACAAACAAGGAGCCCCCCAAACCAAATTAACCCCAGAATTGGGACTGATAGCATCTGGAAGGTCAGAATTGGGAATATTGGTGCGCTGCATGATACCGCTTGACATTCACGTTGGTGACATCTTAGCTCAGCAAAATTAGTAATGTCTAGACCGGTTATTTAAGTTTTGTCAAGCTTCGATTTTCTCTACAGAGAAGCTAGCGTTATAATAATTAATTTTATTGGAGGTAAAAATGACCGAAAAAAGCCCAGGATACAAAATTGTTAGCGATAACCGACAAGCGCGCCATCTCTATGAAATTATAGAGACATACCAAGTGGGAATCGAGTTGAAAGGAACCGAAGTCAAATCTATTCGGGAAGGAAAAGCCAATTTACGGGACGGATATGGCTTAGTTCGGAACGGCGAACTGTGGCTGATCAACGTTCACATTTCGCCTTGGAGAAGTGCTAGCAACTATTTTAATCACGAACCCCGCCGCACCCGTAAATTGCTGATGCACAAGCAGGAAATTCGCAAATTAATCGGCAAAGTGGAAGAAAAAGGGTTGACTTTAGTGCCGTTAAAAATGTATTTGAAAGGCGGCTGGGTAAAACTGGATATCGGTTTGGGTAAAGGGAAAAAACTGTACGACAAGCGCGAAGATTTGAAGAAACGCGAAGATAAGCGGGATATGGAAAGAGCGATGAAGCAATTTTAGTCATCCGTCATTAGTCATCCGTTATTAGACATCTCCGAAAAAGAAACTGAAACCTTTGCTACTCAAAGGTTGAAATTGAATTTCGGAAGATGTTTATTAGTCAGAAGTAATTAGTAATTAGTGATTAGTGATTATCCCTAGTGATTGATTATTTTAGCTCGCGTTCGGTTAATTACTCATCATAATATTTCTCAATATCTCCCCTTTAGGATTTTGAAGACTTCCATCGTCACTACAAACTTAATTAGAGTTATTTCAACGGAGTCCATCTTCTCGGCTCTCCTGGGGTTGTGCTGGAAACGGTAGTGTGAGCGTCTCCCTTACCCAGGCTTTCGGACTCCTACCACAAGAAGTTTTATTTTTATTATCGCCTAAAACTCAGGCGAGCCATCTTATCTCCTAATACAGTCGCATATTGGCGATCCTCGCCTCCAAAGTAAGTATTATTACTTATCGAGAGCCAACAGTTGTGCCTTCTTCCGGGTTCCGGCTTCCCGGTTCTTTTTTTCTGAAAATATCCGGATGGCTTGTGGAGCCTCATGAATGATTAACCTATGCTCGAATACATCTGGGTAGTGGGAGCATTACCCAAGCATTTGGCTGTGGACTGACAAACTCTTATGAGAAATAAGCTCAAACCTGAGTCATTTCGTAAGATTATGATGCCATTAGGGTGGCCATTAAATCTCGCAAACAAAATATCGCCCAACTCTCAAGTTAAAAAATGCTAAAAATGACACCATTAGCTAATATTTTCAATGCCCTGAAAGAGCCAGCAAAAAAGCATCAGAACTGCAAGTGGGGAGCTTTCTTGCTGATGCTAGCAGTAGGCTTTGGTGGCTGGAAAATTGCTTTGCCCGAACTGGCATCTTTTTTTAATAATATTGCGTTTGAAAACTACAAAGCCAATCGATTGGCTGATACTCAAAAAGCATATGAGTTAGCGCTCTGGGTAGATCCAAAAAGCCGAACAGCTCTTTACAATTTAGGATGGCTTTGCGAAGAGGTGCAAGATTTACAATGTGCCCGAGGGAAATATCTGCAAGCTGCAAAACTCGGTCTGCCTGCTGCTTACAGCAACCTGGCTCGGTTATATATAGTTGATCAAAAAAACTATCCGGCTGCGGTTCACTTCCTGTGGCAAGGTTTGAAATTAGCTGAGGATGATCGAGTAAAATATTCTTTACTCAAAAACTTGGGATGGGCTCGCCTGGAACAGGGTCGATATTCAGAGGCATTGCAACATCTGGATGAAGCGATTAAACTTGATAGTGAAGGACCAGCAACTTACTGCTTAAAAGCGCAAGTCCTAGAAAAAATGAAAAATACTAAGGCAGCGCTACCGCAGTGGAAAATTTGTCTAAAGTATGCGGATTCTCAAGAATTCGATGAGGATATATGGATAGGGATGGCACGTCAACGATTAAACGAGGAAAAAACAAATAAATGAAACGCACAGTTTTGTTTTCATCAACCATACTGGCAATTATAACGGTACTGGAGCTAAGTCAAGCCTCAACAGCACTGCCAACTCCTTCGACTGTTAAAATTACAGTTAATGAATCAGTCGAAACGCCGTTCGACTCCAATCAATCGACGTGGCGGCGGTGCAGAGATAGAGATGGTGGAAAATATCCGTGTCCCAGATTCATCATGCCTCCGGAGAGCGAAGAATAAGAGTTATTTTCAATAAATTTTGTAGAGTGTACCATCAGCGCTTTACACCAACAGGTATGTAGTATGTAGTAGTATTATGTAGGTGCGCAGTGCGCACCTTACTATCGATCATTGCTGTGTCCTTACAGCCACCATGTAGCGATCACTTCGATATCCGCTAAAGGCTGATTTGTCCAATTTACTCGTCCCACCTTCTGAGCCGCTTTTTTCGCTGCTTCGCCGGAAATAATATCATCAGCTTCAACTTGCTTCAAACCTCGGTCAACTTTGTCAAGGAAGTAAACCCTCTTCATAACTTCCTCAAAAGTAATCTCTGGTGGCATTTCCTCTACGACCTTTAAGACTCTATATTTTACTGTAATATCTGACATGACCCAGACTTTTTTTGTTGAGTCTGCTCTAGAATAACAGTCTCTGTCCTCGTATCAGAGTAGTCCGTGTCAGTAAATCTACAGAATCGTAGATTTACTTAGTTAGGCTAACAAATTTAGGCAGGACGAAACCTAGACTGAAACTGGATTATATAAATTAGAGATTCAAATTTTACCGATAACCTCTAATTTTCAAAGTGTTTCAGATAGATAAAAAGCAATCAGTAGCCTCCGTCTAATTACTGAATACTGGGAAATACTCAGTATTGAATGAGCAGTTTGGACAGTTGGCTAAACAGTAGTTTTGCCGATGGCTCTAACAAAAATTTTAAGTTACAATTGCTTCAAGTGATGAAAGTGCCTTCACTCTTTCGTAGGGACTCCAAGTTGTGACTGCATCAGTCTGATTTCCTTTGACTGGTTGCCATCAATGTGAGGAGATTTTAAGGAATTCCATGTTAGGGATAAGCCGCTACTTCAAATTTTTTGGAAGAGGTGGCATTCGGCTCTAGCTAAATTCAACTACTAACTTGTTGTCCATTACTTGAGGAAAATTGAGATGAAAACCCTTCTAGATATAATAGAGAAAAAGAATCAGGAGTTTGCTCAGTTGCCGTTTTTCGAGTATATGAAAGATGAAAGTGTTGAGCCTCGCCAAAAACTGGCATTTGCGCCAGTGATTACCCCACTGGCGCTGGAGTTCAGCGAGTTGTGCAAGCGGGTTTTGCGACAGGAACCCACGACAAACAAGATTCAAGAAATGGTGAATCGGCACACTTATGAAGAACATTTTCACTGGCAATGGCTGCTGGAAGACATGGAGAAGATGGGCATGAATTATTCCATGCCTTTCAGTGAGGTTGTACGATTCATTTGGAGTGAGCACACCAAGGTATCTCGCTCCATGCTTCCTCTGTTTGAACGCTACACCTACCAAGCCGATCCGATCATGAAGCTGGTGGCGATCGAGGTTTCTGAAGTCACAGCCAATGTTTTTTTCCGGGCAACCAATCCGGTGGCAATGCAACTGCAAGCCATGACCGGCCATGAGTTCCGCTATTTTGGTATGTGTCACAATCATATTGAAAATACCCACACGCTCCATACTCCAGCCTCTTTGCAAGCCATCAGAGATATTGAAGTGCCAGAGGAGATTCGTCAACAAGCAATGGAGTTGATTGATGTCGCCTTTGACTATTTTGCAGAGCTGGTCAATGAATTTTTGGTTTACATCAAAACTCATTCCTACGAAAATCCGTTTGGCAAGACGACTCTTTCAGATCGAGCGTTGAGCGCCGTCTAATTTATTGCCATTGGTCAGTTGTTGTAGCGATGGTAGAGGGGATAACGCTTCTGTTCTACCATCATTTTTCAGTAGTATTACGTTTATACTTACAAATGGCTTGTGCTCTATCTATTCGATCGGTTTATGCTGAAAAAAATATGAGTGTAGTGTGAAACTAACCTTGAGAGTGGATAGAATGAATCCATTGTCTTGAACAGGGTTTATGCTAAAGAGCTTGATTGGAATTCCAGGGTATCGAATTCATGAAATGATTTACACCAGTTCCAGAACGGTGGTTTACCGGGGCTGGCGAGAGTGGGATCAAACCCCCGTTGTGATTAAACTTCTAAAAACGGCTTATCCCAGCCTGGTTGAATTAGCACAATTCAAGAACCAATATGCGATCGCCCAAATTTTGAACATGACTGATGGTGTCCGTTTCTATAGTCTGGAGACCTACCAAAATCAGCTTGCTCTAATTATGGAGGACTTCGGAGGAATTTCACTCAGGGAGTATGCAGCGCTTTGGGGCCAGCAGTCTGAAGTGAACACCTCACTTCATAAGGCTCCTCGCTACGAGCCACTGTTTCTCACCGAATTTTTGCAGATTGCGATCGCCCTCGCCCAATCGCTCAATAATCTCTACCGTCATCGCATTATTCATAAAGATATCAAGCCTGCCAATATTCTGATTCATCCCACCACCAAGCAGATTAAGCTGATTGACTTTAGCATCGCTTCCCTGCTACCCAGAGAAACGCAACTTTTGACCAGTCCTTCAGTGCTGGAAGGGACGCTGGAGTATTTATCCCCCGAACAAACCGGGCGGATGAACCGGGGCATTGACTACCGCACCGATTTCTATTCGCTAGGCATCACCTTCTACGAATTGCTCACTGGCCAGTTGCCGTTTCAATCGGACGACGCGCTCGAACTGGTACATTGCCACATCGCCAAACAAGCCCCCGCCGTCCATAACCTGAATCCTGCCGTGCCACCGCTCCTCTCGGAGGTGGTGAGCAAACTGATGGCGAAGAATGCCGAAGATCGCTATCAGACCGCCTGGGGACTGAAGCACGACCTGGAAACCTGTTTGCATCAATGGAACGCAACGGCCATCATTGTGCCGTTTAAGCTGGGACACCGGGATACTTGCGATCGCTTCGTGATTCCTGAAAAGCTGTATGGTCGGGAAGCGGAAGTGACCATGCTGCTGGCAGCCTTTGAGCGGGTGCAGCAGGGTGCGACCGAGCTGATGCTGGTGGCGGGCTTTTCCGGCGTGGGCAAAACGGCCGTCGTCCACGAAGTGCACAAGCTGATCGTGCGCCAACACGGGTACTTCATCAAAGGCAAGTTCGATCAATTCCAACGAAATATCCCCTTCTCGGCGTTGGTGCAGGCGTTCCGCGACTTGATGGGGCAAATGCTGACCGAGAGCGATGCCCAGATCGATCTATGGAAGACCAAGATTCTGGCTGCGCTGGGCGAGAATAGCCAAGTGATCATCGAAGTAATTCCAGAACTCCAACGAATCATTGGTGAACAGTCTCCTGCGTCGGAACTGTCCGGCAGTGCAGCCCAAAATCGCTTTCATCTGTTGTTCCAAAAGTTCATCCAGGTTTTCACCACGCAAGAGCATCCCCTGGTGGTTTTTCTGGATGACCTGCAATGGGCAGACTCCGCCTCGCTCAAGCTGATGCAACTGCTGATGAGCGAAGCAAAAAGCCACTATTTGCTGCTGGTGGCTGCGTATCGGGATAACGAAGTTTCGCCCGCGCATCCGTTAATGCAGATGATCGAAGAACTGCTGCAGGCATCGGTCACGGTCAATAAAATTGCTCTAGCTCCCTTGACCCCCATCCACCTGAATTACTTGATTGCCGATACTCTAAATGCCTCACCAGAGCAAGCAATTTCCTTGACAAAGTTGGTGTATCAAAAGACCCAGGGGAATCCTTTTTTCAGCAATCAATTTGTTAAATCGCTTTATGACGATGGACTGATTGTATTTGATGCCTCGATGGGCCGTTGGGATTATGACATCGCCCCAATCCGCGCTATGAGCTTGATTGAGGATGTGGTGGAATTTGTGGCCAAGCAATTGCAGAAGTTGTCGCTGGAAACCCAAAATGTCTTGAAACTGGCGGCTTGTATTGGCAACCAGTTTGACCTGGAAACGTTGGCGATCGTGTATGAGCAATCTCCCACAGAGACGGCTGCTGCTTTGTGGCCAGCCCTCAAAGAAGGAGTGATTTTGCCTTTGGGCGGCGAGGGATACAAATTATTCCCGACCGATGGTTGGACACTTGTGACAGAAAATGCACCCATCCCTAGCACTCAGGAAAAACCGATCGTCTCCTACAACTTTCTTCACGATCGCGTCCAACAAGCAGCCTACTCGTTGATTCCAGACGATGACAAACAGGCGACTCATCTCAAAATCGGGCAACGGCTGTTGAACAATGTGCCTGAAGCCGAGCGAGAAGCCAACGTTTTTGAGATTGTGAATCACCTGAATATCGGTATCGAGTTGATGCGATCGCAGGACGATGGCTTGCGCCCCGCTCCGCTACGGGAGCAACTGGCTCAACTCAACCTGATCGCAGGACGAAAAGCCCTCGCTTCCACCGCACACAAAGCTGCTATTGAGTATTTGACCGGGGGAATCCGCTTGCTGCGATCGGACTGCTGGCATAGTCAGTATGCGTTAACCTTGTCTCTGCATGAGTCAGCGGCTGAAGCGGCTTATCTCTGCGGAGCCTATGAGCAGATGGAGGAACTGGGTGAGGCCGTGATGCGGCAAGCCAAGACTTTGCTCGATCGCGTGGGCATTTACGACATCAAAATTCAAGCCTATACAGCCCAAAATAATGTGCTGGCTGCGATCGCGATCGCTCGGCAAGCGATGGCACAGTTCGGCCTCGTTTTTCCTCTTGAACCCACCCCGGCTGACATTCAGGCAGCCCTCCAAGAAACGGCTGTTCTGCTGGGCGGGCGTAATCCAGAAGAACTGGTCGATTTGCCGATGATGACGGCGGCAGACAAACTGGCGGTTGTTCAAATTGTGGCTAGTGTGGCTCCCGCTGTTTATATTGCCGCCCCAAATCTGTTTCCGTTGCTTATTTTGTCGCAGGTGAAAGCCTCGATTCAGTATGGTAATGCGCCCTTTTCTGCGTTCTGCTATGCCTGCTACGGAATTCTTCTAAACGGGATTTTGCAAGACGTTGAAGTGGCCGCTCGGGTGGGCAAATTGGCGTTAGGGTTGAATGCCAAGTTGAATATCAACGTCATCAAGCCCACGGTTTTATATGTCGTGGGTGCTTTCATCATCTATCTGAAATCTCATCTCCAGAATGCTGTGCAGTTGATGTTGGAAGGCTATAAAATTGCGCTCGACACGGGAAATATCTACTACGTCGGCTTCAATGCGAAAGATATTTGTCAGTATTCCTATTTCCTGGGGCGGGAACTGCCTCGGCTAGAGGAAGATATGCAGGCTTATAGTCTTGTCCTGGAGAATTTCCAACTAACTACCACCCTCAACTACTGCCGGATCTATCATCAAGCGGTTCTTAACTTACTAGGCAAGGCCCAGAATGCTTGTGTTCTGACTGGTCAAGCATTGAACGAGGAAGAATTATTACCTCAGCTAATTGCTGCAAATGAATTTACAGGACTTCACTATTTCTACGTTCATAAACTAATTCTCTGCTATCTGTTTGGGGATCTGTCTTTGGCGATCGCAACTGCTACTCAAGCCAGACAGTATCTAGGAGCAGGCACCGGATACGCCACGATTCCGGTCTTTGAGTTTTATGATTCGCTCACTGCGCTGGCTGCCTATCCTACTGCTACACCGTTTGAACAGGCAGAATTGCTGCAACGAGTGACTGAGAACCAGCAAAAAATGCAAACCTTGGCCAGTCATGCGCCCATGAATTATCTGCATAAATTTGAGTTGGTGGCAGCGGAACGGTGTCGGGTGTTGGGTCAAACGGCGGTCGCGCTCGATCACTACGATCGCGCGATCGCGGTCGCCAAAGCCAACGAATACACGCAAGAAGAAGCCCTTGCCAACGAACTTGCAGCTCGATTCTATCTAGACTGGGGCAAAGAAGCGATCGCTCAGGTTTACCTGACGAATGCCTATTATGCCTACGGACGCTGGGGCGCGAAGGCAAAGCTAGATGACCTGGAACACCGCTATCCCCAACTCTTGGCTCCGATCGTGCAAGGCGAGGATGCAAGCTCTCCCATCCGGGGCGTACGCTCCACTACCACCGGGGCGGGACGTAGCAGTTCCAGCATTTCCGAAACTCTAGATTTGGCAACGGTGATCAAAGCATCTCATGCGCTGGCGGGAGAAATTGAGTTGGAGAAGCTACTGGCAACGTTGATGCAGGTAGTGGTTGAAAATGCCGGAGCCGAAAAATGTGTACTGCTGCTGCGACATGAGGAAAATTGGGTGATTGCCGCCCAAACCGCGACCAATGTTGAGATCGAAACTCCGTTAGAAGTGGCGACCCAGCGCTCCAAACTCGGTGAGAATTCGGCGTTTGGCTTGCGCTCGCGACCCCTGCGATCGAGCCGCGACATTCCCCACTCCGTTGTCAACTATGTTTCCCGCACTGCCGAGCCTTTAGTGCTGGATGATGCCCGACTGGAAACGACCTTTGCCACCGATCCCTACATGATTCAACAACAGCCCAAAAGCTTGCTGTGTATGCCAATCTGTAATCGCGGCAAGTTGATTGGCATGGTGTATCTGGAAAATAATTTGACTATCGCCGCTTTCACTCGCAGCCGTATGGAAGTTCTGCGGTTGCTCACGGCGCAGGCAGCGATCTCGCTGCAAAATGCCATGCTATACAACAAGCTTGCCCTGGCAAAAGCGCAACTGGAGCAAGCAAACCACACGCTGGAAGAGCGAGTGGATCAGCGAACTCAGGAATTGCACGAGAAAAATCAACATCTCTCTACCACCCTAGAGCAACTGCAACGCACGCAAACCCAATTAATTCAAACTGAGAAAATGTCAGGGTTGGGGCAACTGGTGGCTGGAGTGGCTCATGAAATCAACAATCCAGTGAACTTCATCTACGGCAATCTGATCCACACTGCTGAGTATACGGGGCATTTACTGGACTTAGTGGAGCTTTATCAACAGACCTATCCAGCGACCAACCACAAAATTGAGGAGAAGATTACAGAAATCGACTTGGACTTCCTGATTGAAGACTTGCCCAAGATACTGAGTTCAATGAAAGTAGGGGCCGATCGCATTCGTCAAATTGTCCTATCCCTGCGAAACTTCTCGCGACTGGATGAAGCAGAAATGAAGCCTGTTGACATCCATGAGGGAATTGACAGCACACTCATGATTTTGCAAAATCGGCTGAAAGCAAAACCCGATTGTCCTGCCATTGAAGTTATCAAAGAATACGGCGATTTACCAAGGGTAGAGTGCTATGCAGGCCAGTTGAACCAGGTATTTATGAATATTCTGGCAAACGCGCTTGATGCTTTAGATAACTACAACGCTCAGCGTTCTGCCAAAGACGCACTCAATAATCCAAGTTGCATCACAATTCGGACTAAGTTATTGACTAACAATACTCAGCCTAGTCATTCTAAAAGAGTGGTGATTCAAATTCAAGACAACGGTTCGGGGATAACGCAACAGGTTCGACAACAGTTGTTTGACCCCTTCTTCACCACAAAACCTATTGGTCAAGGGACTGGATTAGGACTGTCAATTAGCTATCAAATTGTAGTTGCTAAACATGGTGGCTCCCTCCAATGCTTTTCTGAACCCGGTCGAGGGGCTGAATTCTGGATTGAAATTCCTGTTAGCCAAACCAGTAGTGACTGTACTGCCGTGGCTAACTGAGTATTCGTAGGGCTTGGAGGAGCGGTATTTGGGAAATAAGGGCTAGAATCCTTGCTGGACAAGGGTTTCAATTGCTACAAAAGCGGATGGTGTCAGCGGGGCTATTTCTGGGTCATATTCCTGTACCGCTAGGGAGCGCGACCTTCACCAACCGCTGAGGGATATTGCTGGCGGCTGATTGGCAAACATCCCAGGAGAGCGAGTGTATGAGTTGCGGGTGGACGTTGAAGGAGATTGAAGGCGATTCAGAGTATGCGAGCTAGCGTGAAACCATTACTTCAGCTTCGAGGCTCTTGTTTTTACCTGAATCAGCAATCTTTCAGCGCTTTGTGGAATGGCATCATCAGGGTGCCTATCCTGAATGTCAATTAATCGCACCCCCATATCTTCTACTTCTTGAAGCAGAATCCATTCATCGGGAGTCCAAACATCTCGAAGATTGTCAGGAGCAACACCTAAGGACTGAAAAATAAATAACTTGATGAAGTATTAAGTTTGAGGTAGGGCTCTATAGTTCCATTTTGGCAAGTAT
>NZ_JAUBSB010000098.1:0-14884 GCF_036702135.1 Microcoleus sp. LAD1_D3
TATCCTCGAATGCAGGAACCTCGCTCTGTCTTGAAAGCTAAACTGCGGGCGTGATTAAGCCTTTTTCAGTGCCATTGAGCTAGGGTTGATATTTAAGATCAGAGCGCTGCCTTTTGGCGAGGGTTCAATAGTGGCCTCAAAGGTAGTGCCGATCGGCAATTTAGGTGAATTAGCAGAGAACATAGCTAATTCTTGTCCGTCAAGGAGGACAATAGGGCTGCCGTCGCGCCTTGAATCGGTACCGCAAACAGAACCCACCTCAAAAGTCAATGTTTTCTGCCTCCATTTGGGACTGCTAAAGTCAACATCTTTCAAGTCATTGTACTTCTGCCCAATCAGTTCAGCTCTGTCAAACTGAAAGGTTTGCAATTGCTGGCAAATTTCATCTGTAAACAAATTGAGAACCAATGCTGCTTTAGGTGTTTGGTTTTGGGACTCAAGCCAAGTATAATCTGCAGGAGCTACAATGCGTGAACTCACATCTTTGGTGCGACCAAGACCATCGCGGTAAGTTAAGTCTAAACTGTCGATGTCGTTGACATTTTCGCAAAACTTCTTCTCAAGAATTCCCACCAGTTTGTCGCTGGGTTCAATTAAGGCAAAATTGACCATTGGCAGGCTCGGATGCAAAGTTGCTTCATATTTAATGCCTTTGCTGTCTAACAATTCTTTCCAATGTCCAGCTAAGTCTTTGCCAACTGGCTGTCGCTTCTTATCCCTAACAGTCTTATTGCTACCGTCCCGTTCAAATTCCTCGAAAGGGACGCTCAGAACGTAAGTGTCTTTTGGCATAGCTTCGTGCAGTCGCTCGTACTCAGGTTCAAGGTTGAATTCAATCAGCAGTTGCCGAGAAAGTTCCTTACAAGCTTTGCGAGGAACTTCTAAGTTGGGATTTGCGGTTTCGACGTGCCACATCGCACTAGCAGCTAAAAACCGTTCTTCAGGGTCAGTCCAAGCTTCGGTCACATCGGCTCTTAAGCTCTCGTATAACTTGCTGACGGCTTCTTTAATTGCCTTAGAATCGCCGCCGCACTCCAAGTGAATTTCGCCCATCCTTTCTCGATAGCGTTCCTTAATATCTTGCGCCCACCTGACATAATATTTCTCCCATTTTTCTCGCTCATCTAAGTCAGAAGGAGACTCGAACAAGTAGCGAAATTCGTCGCGGTGGCGGCTTTTTAAACGAGTCGGTTCCCACTCTGGGTTAACAGCCTCCCTAGCAATGCAATTGATAGCGGTGCCGTCTCCTATAGGTAATGGCACCGTTTTGTAAAGCCTGGGGTCGTCTTTGTAGTCAAATAGGTAGCTTGGGTGCTGTTCTGACCACTGCTTAGCCTTGGACAACAAGGTGGGGTGGTGGTCTTCTGTACGAGTAGCACTTTTGGGACTGTCCACTTCAATTTGCAGGGCATCAAACAGCTTTCCAAGAAGCTGCCGCTTCTGTTGATTGAATAAACTTTCTGGCTGTCCCGGTTCTGCTGCTGACGATTGCACTCTCCCGATTAAGGTAGCCACCCAACCGATTTTATTTTGGGCGATCGCTACGGCAATTTGCCGCAATTTGGTATACTTGCGATCGCCATCACTATCGGTAGCTTTAGTGTAGTCAACTTTCTCTCGCTTCTCAACTGCATCGTACTCATTCTCTTGATTAGCGTGCCTGGTTTCAGAGGCGATATTCGGCATTCGGGAAGCAGGCGTAATCACTAATTGATCGCCGTCAAAATCACATTGATGATGCTGCATGGCTTGGTCAGAGCGAATGAAAACGCACCCTTTGTATTGCGTTAATGCGCGATGGCTTTTGTTGTCTACTGTGTAGCGGCGGATGTTATCTTTACTGACAATTGGGTATCGGGTAACGATGACTTCTGTGCCGTGTCGCAAGTGGGGGGCAACAATTGTACCGGGCTTGAGGCTTTCACAAGGTTGAGCCATTGCTGAACCATGATGAATTGCTCCTTTAATTGCTAAGTCTTTCCACTTTTTAGCCAGTTGTTCTTGCATGAAATCGACGACTTTGGGAAAGTCGAGGAGTTGACCGAGTTTGTCGTTCCTCAAAATTGAAATTAGCCGGGACTCGTTGCGTTGGGCTTTTTCATCTGTTTCGTCTTCTAATCCGCTGCTGTCTTCGTGAAGGCTAGATTGAAAAGCAGCTTTTTTGTCGTGCTGCTCCACTAAGTATTTGGCAAGTTGCAGTCGGTTATTTTGCAAGTCAGCGAGCTTTTGGGCTTCAATTTTGGTCGGTGTGGCTATGTCAGCCCCAATAGCTGCTTCGGAATACCAAATCGAAAATTGCCAGGAATTTTCGTATTCAGTTACTTTGGCGTTGCCTCGATTTCCCAGTATAGCTTTGGGAAATTCGTAGTCGCCACAGGGGATAAGTTCAGCTAATTGCTCTTTAGCAACTCCTTTGATAGAGGAGCGATCCATGATGATATCATAACCCAAGTCGGAGGTTAAATTAGCATCAGGCAACAGCGTTCCTTTGGCAAGAAAGCTAATTTCTGGAGTGTGGCAGTCTTCTTGTCCCCATTCCTGCATCCAGGCAAATCTGAATTGAAAAGGTCGGTTGTAATTCCCTCCTAATTGTTGGGCTAGTGCCGGTGAAATTTTACCGTGACAGTCTCCGGTTTGCCACTTATGAGCTTTCGCTTTTTCACTCTGGTCATCGCTTTGAGAATCAACAATTTTGACTCGCAAGGTTTCGCCGTCAAGGGAGCTATCTAACAATTTGGCTCCAAGGTTGCAACTGCTAACTAGCAGTGAGCCGTAGCGACAGGCGTGGTCGGGTTGAGTTTTGAATACGCTCAACAGTTTGGTTGAGAGTTCAATGTCTGCAAAGTACACATTTTTGCCTGAGCTGAAAGCAACTCTTCTGGTAATACCATCTCCGAAATCGATGTTTTTCAGAGGGTCGAAGCTGCTATCATTTGGGTCTGGTTTAACGATGCTTAGGGATGCTAGTTCTTCAGGTTCAAAAAGCAGTTCAAGCAGGGAGTTACGCAGCACTTCTGATTCAGCTTGGTACCGCCCCTTTGCTCTACCGTCAGTCAAGGACATATCAAAGACTGGGATTTTTAGTCCTTCCCCAGCTACCCATTCTGTGGAGCGATATTCTGGGGTAAGTTTTCTTCTGCTCATTGATTAGCTCCTGAATCCTAGTTTTTACATTTTTAGGACTTACGCACAGTAATAGTCCAGATTTTGACAAGGGTGTTGCTTCACAAATTCCTGCTACTGAGTGATATTCACCCCCTCCAATTGGAGGGGTTTAGAAGAGGAAAGTAGCGTGTTACAATGAGATTGATAATCCCAATGTGGAGAAAAAAAGTGAAAGTAGTTCGCACGACTACGGCTATGGAAAGCCGGCGAGATTATTTCTCCGATCGCGATAGCGATGCACTTGCCCGCGTTGCTTTTGGAGAAGGTGAAAACAGTCAGCAGTTTGGAGGTTTGAGCATCGATGCTGGCGGGGTTATTAAAGGTAGAGCGTCAAAGTTGTTCAACGTCACTGAAGAACAAGTTGAAAACCCTCAATACTGGATTGATTTGTAATAGAGCTAGCACTTTTCAGTATCATGAGGTACGCTTCGGTTCTCCTGAGTTTTGAAGGCGTGAATGCGTGAGTGGTGAGTTAAAGAAACTTCTTAAAATTCACAAGTCACAACTGAAAATTCATAACTCCCAAGCTCGGTACAAGGTAATCGGTAATCGGTAATAGTTAATTTCAGGATTGGTAATTTTCGATCGTGTTAGCTACCAGCCCGGCGTGAACCATTCCTGCTCCCTTACCATGCCTCATTACGCATTACCTTGTACCAATCACCTTGTACCAATTACCTAGCTAACTGAAAAAGGCTATATCGAGAAAAATTAAGTTTTCGCTCTTACAAAACAAGCGTTTCACATTCTTTTTCGGAGGTGTATAATTCGGAGATGTCTAACAATTCAGGTGTCAGACCAAGGTATTTGTGACACCTGAAAAGATGGCTAACGCCGTTTTTTGGACTGCGTTTTATCCGAAGAACGACTCTCAAGCGTCTGGTTGGCTTGAAGAGAGTGCAAATTGTTACCGGGAAGCAAGCTGTAGACCACTTTGCGCTTGCGGAAAACCCTAGTGCCATCTACAGGCATTCCTTTTTTCCAAGCGTCTGCAATCGCCTTTTTGTCGGCAGAAATTACGGTTTTGGTTTCGACTCGGCGATAGGGTTCTGGCAGTTGAGATGGCTCGATCGAAACTTCACAGGTAGGCGGATTTTCCTTAACAGTAATCCGGCGGTGTTTGCCGAGAATTTCGGAAGTTAATACGCCACACTCGTTGAAGTATAGAACGGTTTGGTCTAACCGCTCTCTCCACCCCTGGAGTTTGTTGATAGCTCTTGAATGCAGTTCTATCAAATACTGCATCCGGGCTGTAATTCCTGCAATTTCGGCATCAATTTGGTCGGCTAAGTCGGCATGAGCATCAACCGCGAGTTCCTGGGTTTCTTGGGTTTGCCAAAGGGATTGCAGCAGTTGGTCAATTTCTTCTGAGCTTTCTGCTGACTCTAGTTGATGCCAAACTTGAGCCGCAGTTATTGAACTTTGAGCAAGCGTCGCTGTGGCTAAATTCATGCTTAGTATCCTCCGTTGATGCAGGTGTGATAATAATCGCGGCGTTCTTCGAGTTGAGTAAGCGCAGCCATTGTTGCCGCGTCGGATTTAAGAGAGATTTGTTTGTTCTTTTGAATTTGGCTAACTGGTTGAGAATGAGTAAAATTTTGTGAGTTTGACTGGGTGATTTTTTGCATACAATTCAAAAAACTTTCTTAAAAATAGCGCGACCGCGCTCTTAAAAAAAGGAGTATTTAAAGTTATGAATTATCCTATAGTTTTGTACCCAAAAGTGGTAATGCAGTTCTGCCATCAATATCCTTTGCCAGAGGCAACTTCTAGTTGTGCCACCTCATCCCAACTTCAAGAAACTCAACAATTCGGTCAACCTGTTGTTTTGCTGACTCCGCCTCAACCACCTGTGGTGTTACCTGTCAAGTTGCTGTGGTTAATTTGGGTGTTTTGGCTCTATGGTGCGATCGCACTTCCGCTATTAGCTATTTCTTGGGGTTGGCTGTGGTGGGAAATGCTGTTGATAGTAGCTGCTTATTCATGTTTAATTGCGGCTGCTTATAGTTATGTGTTTGGTTGTCGCCAAAAGCTGCTATCCAGGTATAAGCAGCAAGTTCTTGAGTACAAACAACAAGAGATGTTATCCCAACAAGAGATATTATCCCAACCAAAAAGATTATCCCAACAAGAGACGTTATCCAACAAACAGCAGGAATTTTCTAGTTTTAAGCTAGGAAAAGAAGGGTTGCAGACAGTTTTTACAAGTGTAAAAATTGACTTACAGCAGAGAAATCGATCGCTCAAGGATTTGATGTCACTTCGGGTTAGTCCTAATGGCACATCTCAAGCTCGGCAAGGAGTGAGTGAACAACGCTTTTT
Organism: Microcoleus sp. LAD1_D3; assembly: GCF_036702135.1. NCBI lineage: Bacteria > Bacillati > Cyanobacteriota > Cyanophyceae > Oscillatoriales > Microcoleaceae > Microcoleus > Microcoleus sp. LAD1_D3. The sequence goes on from NZ_JAUBSB010000098.1 coordinate 5,488, forward strand.
GCAATACTTACAGCAATATTTCGAGGAAGTTGTCCAAGCAGCAGATTTTAAAATTCCGTTATCTCAGAGGAGCTATTCAGCAGATTTTACTGTAATTCACACTCCATCTGGGATAGGAATTGATGTCGAGATTGATGAACCTTATGCTGGCCAATCTAAGAAGCCCACTCACTGCTGCGATGCTGACAGCGATATGCGTCGCAATCAATTATTCTTAGAGTGGAATTGGATTGTGGTTAGGTTTACTGAAAAGCAGGTGGTTCAGGCTCCTTTGAGCTGTTGTAAGTTCTTGGCTCAGGCGATCGCCTTTGTAACGGGCGATCGCTCTTATTTAAAGCAACTGGAAACTGAGCCCGATTTGCTAAGCGTCAAACCTTGGACAACAACAGAGGCAAGGGCTATGGCTAAAAGCAACTATCGCCTTACTTATTTATCTGGATTTGGCGTCGGTTCTGCTTGCAATCGGGTTTCAAAGTTTTGATGCGAGCGCACGCAATATCCGATTTATTGACTGCAATAAATGTTTATAATTAATACAAAGGAGATAAAATAGATATGCTGTCATTTGAAGAGGGGTTCATTGAAAGTCAACAGCCCAACCAAAGACTTCTGCAAACAATTCGTTTGCTTGGAGAGTACAAGGGAAAGCAGGAGTTATTCAAACAACAAGCCCCACAAGTTTTAGGCACTTTGCGCCAAGCTGCGGTTATTCAGAGTACCGAATCTTCTAACCGCATTGAAGGCATTACTGTGCCGCTAGAACGGATTAAGAAATTAGTAACAGAAAAAACAACGCCGCGATCGTTCAGAACAAGAAATTGCAGGTTATCGGGACGTGCTAACTACAATTCACCAGAAAACGAGCGAGAAGCCCCTGGCTTTAGACATGGGGAGGAAAGCGGCTGCGACTTCAGTCGCCTTGAATTAAAATCCATAGGAATAGCCATCTTTTTTGTGAATAGATTTGCAATATTTATGACTAATTCCTGCTACTCTTCCCGTCGTTGTGGCGATGTCGAACGAACCGGATGCGCGGCAAAGAATTCGTCCCACATAGGTGCCGACCTTCTTGCCTGCTGTGACGGTAGCGCTGACAATATAGCCAGTTTGAAAACCGAAATGGATTTGCTTTCTCGACTTGTGACGAATTGGGAAGCCAAACTTATCTGTGCCGCACATTTGTCGAGTACCGTGTCCTGCTGCCTTAATTAGCAGCGGTTGAGAAGTCAGCACTTTTAATTCTTCGACTTTGCCTACACAAGCAGCATCTAACCAGTGAGTTTTAGCTAAATTTAATCGAGTGCGGTTGAACTTTGTTAGACCACCACTGCCTGTAGAAACAAGCAAGCCATTCATACGAAGTCGGTTAAATAACGCCCAGCGAGTTGAATTGACTGCTGCTGCGTCTTTTAAAGACCGCTTTGCTTGAGATAGAATTCGCTTCAAAATTTCTGGCTTTTTGGAGAGGAATTGCTCAATATCTTGAGTTCCCTTCCGAGTATTACAATTTTCGCAAGCAAGGCAAAGATTAGAAATACGATTAGATCCGCCTTTGGCTTTGGGATGAATGTGTTCGACTTGTAGCGGTGTATCCGTAACTCCACAATACGCGCACTTCCTATCCCATTTATTCAACAAGTATTCGCGGATTTCGTAACCACATAAAACGCCTTGCTGGTACTCCAGTCCACTAATTTCTGGATTTTCCAGTCGTTGTAAGTCGAATCGCACAAGTTCTTGAGCAATAGAACTAATGGGAGCGACTTTCATTAATCTAGTTACCCATGTCAGGATTGTTTCGACACGATGTTGCAAGCTTGGAGCCAGCCATCCTTTAGGGCGAGTTCTATTTAGAAATCTCGCTTTTCGATAACGAGTATGGCGATTTCTCCTGCCTCTACGCAGTGAACGGCGAGACTCCAAACAGGCTTTAATTGATTGACCTCGGTGAGTTAGTTCTGCACCAAAGATTACGTTTTCTCCTTCGACTAATGCAATGCCCGTGGTTTTGGAGCCAGGATCTATTTTAAGAGTGATGGGTTGTTGGGATACCGTTACCTCTACTTTGAGAATTAGCGTGAATGGATACCTTTTGAAAACAGCAGCTTTGCCAGTGGTTAGCAATTTACGAGCCATTCCTGGGCGGATTGGATTGAGCGGTCGTTTTTGGGTATCAAGTACAAAAACGAAATTAGACATAAAGTCCTCCATTGCTGGGTAAAGTTCGCTTCGAGAATGTTTTATGAGCTTGTTGTGTCAAAAGCACTGGTTTAACCCCGTTAAGCCTGTTTAACTTTTGGCGATAGAGCGGAAAACTAGCGTCGCATTCTCCGGTATCATGACTCAAAAAACGGAGGTCTAATCCTGTCTCTGGTAAGGTTCGAGCTTTCTTCTTGAACCGCTCGGAACGAGCCGGACTTCCCAAAAGCCCCCGCTTTTAAGCGTGGGGTTCCTTACACCAGTTATAACCACATTCCTTTTAGTCCAGGTGTCATTTTACAACTGCACCGCGACCTTTACCAATTTGCTGTTAATACAGGCGGGCGCTGGAAAACAGTGGATAATGAAATTAGCGCTACTTATCCTGATGGGACTAAAGTGGTGAGGTTTCGGCCTACTCCCGCTTATGCTACTCCCGCAGCAATGGAACGCCTGCAAGAACGGTTTAATCGCCTCTGGGAATCGGGCGAGATAGAACCTTTATTGCTGATTCCAACTTATATTTTAGATTTCTTGTGCATTCATCCCTTTTTAGATGGAAACGGGGGGATGGCAAGGTTGCTCACTTTGTTGCTGCTATACAAAGCCGGTTATGAGGTCGGGCGATTTATTAGTCTGGAACGGATTGTGGAGAGAACTAAGGAAAGCTATTACGATACGCTTTCCCAATCTTCCCAAGGATGGCATGAAGGGCCACACAACCTATTACCTTGGTGGGAGTATTTCTTAGGAGTCATGCTGCTATCAGCTTATCGGGAGTTTGAACAGCGGGTGGGATATGTTACATCCGCAAAAGGAACTAAAACGGCGATCGTATTGGATGCGATTAACAATTTGCCTCAAGAATTCTCTATTAGGGAATTGCAGGAACGGTGTCCAACAGTGGGAATTGATTTGATTCGCCGTCTATTGCGCCGGGAAAGAGATGCTGGGCATTTACAATGTCGGGGACGAGGGGTGGAGGCGCATTGGCGAAAGCAATAGATACAGGAATTACACAAGACCTCTTGCAAAAATAATTAGGACCGGCAAGATGCCCATCCCACAAGAGTTATTTTTTCTTGTGGGATGGGCATCTTGCCCGTCCGATCAATTGATGAAAAGGACTTTTGCAAGAGGTCTACACAAGCAACTGGAGGTTGACTTGAAGTACAAAACCTAACACCCAGTTCTCACTATTTATGCAAGCTAATGAAAGCGGTGTAGACCGGGAAATTAGCTTCTTGGTAATGGAAAAGAGGTAATCAGTCAATCGGTCAATTGTATCTGACAATGCTTGAAAACTGTTATATTTCCTCCTATTGGAATTGCATTTCCTACAAAAAAGCTGATTTGTCCTTTCAATTTTTGCACAGAGGGCAAAAACGTTTGTGGTTTTTTTGCCTTTTGATTCTCTTCTCAAAACTTTTGTCTGCAACCCAGCATTCTGCCAAGACAAAGTTTATTCCGCGTTCTCGGGCAGCGGCGCAAAATTTAGCACCTCTGCCTTTTTTATGTTTCCAAAGCCTTTCGTCCAAATATGAGTGTCCAGCCGACGTAGTGTTGCGCCGGACGACTCGAACATATCGGCTTATCAAAGTGCAGGAGATACACATATCCTGCCATTTTGTTTGCCATTTTTGAATGTGGTTTTAATGTTTGCTATTGGCTGCCGGAGAAACAAACTTGTCTCTCCGGCATAATTGAATTACCAGTCGATTTTTAGCTCGCAGTTTTTGTTGCTGCCGTTGCTGCTACCATTGCTGCTACCATTGTTGGTGTCGTTGTTGCTACGGTTGCTGCTTTCGAGAGGGAATTGGAAGTTTAAGGCCAGCAGCTCTTGCTCGATAATTGACTTTCTGTCTAGGACTTTTTTGTCTCTCAAAAGTCGCAGAGCGTGGATTATTTTGTCGATTGTTTCATAGCTTGTTTGTTGAAAATTCAGTACAAGAGTTGTTTCCCTACCCATGATGTAGAGTTGGTTTTCTGTTTGGTGGACGCAGGTTAAATTATTGAAGTAATAGATGTTGGTCTGTGATAGTTCCATTTTTTATCTCCGATACTTTATTTTTTGGCGCGACAGCGCTCATTTTTTTTGTACTAACTTTTAGGAAAAAACGTATAAATATTTTTTTTGTCAAGGTCGGCTCACAAAAAAAATGAGCAACCGCCGTCTCAATTTCCTTAGCAAATTAAGGAAAAATAGTTAATAAATCTATTCACCAATTTGTAATACTTAGTGGGAGCACTATCAGTAATTTAGCTCGCAAATTAGAAATTTTTTAAATAGCGTTTTTATTAAACAATACTCACTTTTTTCGAGAATCATAACTAATCCAGTTCGATGTCTTGGGTGTGCCGTTTATACTGTTGGTTATTTTGTTTAGGAGTTTGCTGTTCTTGCTCAATTAATTGTATCCAGATATCATTCCAACTTGACGGTGGATTGACAAGTTCTGCATCCGGTAGCAACGATCGCGCATTTCGAGCGAGCATATAATCTTCTGCGATCGCTATAATAACGCTATCGAGTTCTTGTAAGAATTCTATAGGCAGTTGTGAAGCTCGTTCAATTCCTAGGTAAATTGTGGGTGGTGCTGTTGTAGAGTTATCCTGTTCAATAAGCAAAATTGAAAGGGCTTCGATTGGGTTACAGGCAATCACAGCTCGCTCAATTTCTCCAGTAGTGGCTACCCAGAAAGCAGCTTCAGATGATAGGGGATGGGTTGTACTAAAGTTGCCTCTTTCATCGAGAACAAAAGCGAACCGGGCTTCCCCGTCAAGCGTCCGTGCCGTAAAGACAGCCTTTTCTGAGCCGGCATACAGCCAAGAATGAGAGTGCAATAAATTAAGCAATTCTAAAGGTAAACTGTACTCGACTGCTAGATGCGAGCGCACTTTTTGCCACTGAGTTTCATTCCTTTCTGGCAGGATTGACAGTTGTAACTCTAACTCATTTGCTGTTGCAGGAGTTGCAGGTGCGGTTGTTTCTAGCTCAGATTGTGACAACTCTAACTCATTTGCTGTTGCAGGAGTTGCAGGTGTGGTTGTTTCTAGCTCAGATTGTGACAACTCTAACTCATTTTCCTCTGCCTCACAGGGGGCGATAGCTAAGTGTTGTGGCTGCATTAAAGCCTCAATTAGGGCGTTATCTCGCCCTTTGTCATAGCTAACGCCTCGATGCTTCTGCAATCCAGAAAAAGTGTAGGCTTTACCCAACTGAGTGCCGCTTAAAGCTACCCCATCTAAATTGTAAGAAATGCCTTTACTGAAGCCGATTCCAGTTCGAGTCAATCCGACTTGCACCTCTACACCTTGTTGCTGCAACCGCTCAACGAATTCTGGCATACTTGGGTTGTCTTGGGTAACTTCATCAATTAGGTCTTGCAATTGCACCCTGACGCTCTTGTTTCCCTTGCTTTTTAATTGCCTGTGTTCTCCTGTAGTCTGAGCTCGCTTGTCTGTTTCCCAACTGGGTGTAACAGTTTCCAAGTTGTAGTTCCGTTCAAGCTGGCGAATAGTTTCTTGGCTTTTGTAATAGTCCCAGCTATCGTCAACAACACCTCCATCTAGGCAAATGCGACTGGCGACGATGTGAATGTGGTCGTGTTCTGTATCGCTGTGCTTGACAACTGCGTACTGGTTGTTGTCAAATTCCATCGCTTTCATGTAGTTGGCTGCAATCGCCAGCCAGCGTTGGTCATTTTGTTCAGAATCTTCGAGTTTTTCGGTGCTATCGACAGATAAAGTGGCGTGAAAAACTGCTACTTTCAGGTTAGGTCTTAGTTGTCGGGCGATGGCAAATTCAGCAGCCAGTTCTTCAGGAGTTTGTCCGCACATAGTACCGCCAATTAGAGCAGCGTCTTTTTTGCCCAGCACGTAGTTCAGACAGCCCCGAAAGCCTGTACCTTTGATTTGTTTGCCAATCATAACCGAAAAGCCGTCAGTTTCATAGCATGGATTGCTCAGGCGGTAAAGCCCAGCCTTGTTAATAATTAGCGTACTGTAGATTTGGCGAGGTTTGCAACTATTGTTTTAATTGCCTTCCCGTTTTCTCGAATGAGTTGCTGTACGCTTTCTAAGAGTCCTGTATTGACAACAACTGGTTCTCCCAATGCCACAGCACTATTGCAAGCTTTAGCAATCTGATTGAGGTTGTTTCCTGCAATTCTCAATTGGGCATCAATCTTGCATAAAACTTGATAGGCTTTCAAGTCAAATGCAGCTAGAGGGCGTGGCATGGTTCTGCTCAATGCGGCGCGGCGCATGAAGTCGCTCATGCTCAAATTGGCTTGCTCTGCTCTTGCTTTAATTTGATTGTAGTCAGAGTCAGTGAGGCGAATGTGAATATGGTTGGATAGCAGCTCTCTAGGTTTGGCTTCCGGTAAAGTCTTCATAGTTTTTAATCAGTAAAAACCTTTTCCCAAGATACAAGTTAACAACTGTAATCGACAAGCGCTATTCAGGTGATTTTATCCCCCCCAATTGGAGAGGGCTGTTTAGACAGTTTATTAAGGTAGAGACTGACTATAATTTTCTTTATTTGTATAGAATAGTGGATTTAGGTGCGATCGCACTTGAATAAGTGATGAGCTTGTTGAATTGCTTTTGAAGCATTTTCTCCCTCTAATTTCTTAGAGCTATAGAATATTCAGCTTAAATCGTAGTACAAATAGTTACAATTGTCATTAAAGCTAAAGAAAGTATTAAACCCGACCTTACGGTTAGGCTTCCGTAAAAGGAGGGTGCATTATTTCTCTTCCTGCACGTAAAAGTGCGGTTTGTGATCACAAAAACATTGCTTGCTACCGAGAGAGAACAGCCAAAACCAGCCTCAACAGGTCAAGACACGAACAGCACAAAAAAGCAGTAATTTGACCGAAAAAGTCAGGCGTTTGCAGGATATTTTCAGGTAAATGCAGGTAAAGTGCAGCCCCTGCAAATACCTGCAAAGCCCTGACTTTATACTGCAAATGCCTGACTTTATACTGCAAATGCCTGACTTTAGCTGACGCAACAATTAACTATTTTTTAGCCCTTTTAACAAAATCCGAATTGATTTAATAGTCAAGTTACAGTATCTAAGTTGAATTAAAAATCAATTTAAGCAAGTGCGAAAAAATTGGCAACACAGTAGCCGTTATCTAAATTGAATAAAAAATCAAATAAGGAGTATGAGAAAATTGGCAACACAGCAGCCGTTATGTCAGCCTTGACAGTCGGGTGAAATGTTGTTGTCGGGCCCGCGCTTTGCAATCGGCTAAACTGTTGGTATGAAGGCAGGTTAAGAGCAGACCATAATACGGTGTCTTAAGGGCGAGAGCGTCTGTGATTGTTGCAACGCCGGTCAAGGAAATCAAATTTCCCCGCCTATCCATTTATAGAAATAGTAATTTCTTATTCCCTATCGATTTACCGGGGAATCAACCAGGAGCAATCAGACTGCCCAACAAGCCGATCGCTCCTGGTTTCTCCGTGGTCAGCAAGGAAAAATCCAAGAGCGGCAGACCTAGGAAAAGTTTCGGCAATATGCGTTTTTATGCGTTTTTATGCGTTTTTATGAGATCGCCCATCACCTTTTACCTGCTTAAACTCTTCAAATTGCGTCTCGCCAACTATCGCCACAATATCGACCGATGCAAGAAAGGCCCGCGTCGATTGCCGTCGCAAAATCCTCCTCAATAGCTGAAGCTACGGCGCGAGATTGGTAGCCGTGAGCCTGTTTGATTCTATGAGCTCTGTTGTGGGCGATCGAGCTGTCGCTCAAGTCGCTCGCTCGTTACCCAGGTGTGACGGGAGGAATTGACGCCAGTGCTGCTACGAAGTTGTCACAACAACAGGAGCAATGTGAGCAGCCGGCACAGTCGAAGAGCGGGTAAAAATCAAGCGGCTTGACACCTAGGATGCCCCATTCATAAGGGTGCATTATTTTTGTTTCTGCACGTAAAAGTCAGGTTTGTGATCACAAAACCATTGCTTGCTACCGATTGAGAACAGCCATAACCTGCCTCAACAAGCAAATGTACGCTCGACACAAAAAAGCAGTAATTTGACCGAAAAATTCAGGCGTTTGCAGGATATTTTCCGGTAAATACAGGTAAAGTGCCGTTCCTGCAAATACCTGCACTTGCCGGACTTTATACTGCAAATCCCTGACTTTATACTGCAAATGCCTGACTTTAACGTTCCCCAACAATTAGCTATTTTTTAGCGTTTTTAACAAAAGCTGAATTGATTTAATAGTCAAGTTACGCTATCTAAATTGAATTAAAAATCAAGTTTCAGAAGTGCGAAAAAATTGGCAGCGTAGTAGCCGTTATGTCAGCCTTAAAAGTCGAGTGAAATGTTGTTGTCGGGCCCCCGCTTTGCAATCGGCTAAACTGTTATTGTCCGATCGAGCTTGACAAGGGCTTCTGCCACTTCCTCTGCATTCAATCCCATTCCCAACAGCCGAGGAATTGCATCCAAAAGTGTTTGTTGGGTTCTAGAGGCTCGTTGTGTACCTGTCAGCAGCAAATTGCCCTCTGTGTCCCACCACCTCAGCCACAGCATCGTTTGGTTTTGATAGCTGCCCTGCCACAGCCCTAACTCTACGCCGATTGGCGCGATCGCATGCAGGGCCGCGCAAGTTCGGAACCCACTGCTGGTAAAACCTATTGTTCAGGTTGTAAACCTCCAGCCTGCCGCTGCCGAGCTCATAGATGCGACAATACCCTCTAATGCTACTTTTGACTTAGGCTTCGAGCAAGATATTAAGGCGCTCGATGAATGCGCGATCGCACGAGTACCAATACCTGGTTAGCTTATGAGAAGGACTTAAAATAATTCTTTGTAGTGGTAATGGGACAGCCACCCCCACCAACTTTAGTTTCTCAGTTTCTTCAGTTGGACAGACAAGCGTGCGATCGCTCTCGTCATCCAGTACAAGCAAGCTCTGGTGAAAAAGGAGCTGAAGGAGGCGACGGTCAATCGGAGGCAGGCTGCGATTAAGTCTGAGGCCTCAATATTAATTTATAGGACAGGGGTAAAGACAAGAGCATCGCTTAGGTGTTGCCGACGATCGCTAACCCATCACAGCGATCGCGATCGCAGGAGATATTGAGCAAACCATTCCTCCAAATATAATAGACCTCTTGCAAAATAATTTTATGATATAATGGAAAGTTTTGCTTGACTGGATTGAATCCCAACTATTAAC
>NZ_JAUBSB010000099.1:0-12878 GCF_036702135.1 Microcoleus sp. LAD1_D3
AGTTTTGAAGGAATATATTAGAAATCAAGAAAAGCCGTCCTAGAAGGACGGGGCTTGAATCCCGTTTTTTTGGTCAAAAAGGTCGATCGGCTTAATCAGGAAGACAAACATCAGGAGGGCACAAACCGGGGAAATCCAAAGTTGTGACTTCCAGCGTATCCAACTCAACTCTCCGAATTACATGATTGTTGGTATCAGCAACAAACAAGTGAGGCCCGATCGCACTCAACCCTGAAGGTTCAAAGAATCGAGCCTTAAGGCCTTTAGCGTCCACCAAACCCGCTGTACCATCTCCAATCATAGTTCTGCACGTACCGCCTCGGTGGTCGATCCGCTTAATTTTGTGATTGTAAGTATCAGCAACCCAGAGATAATTTTGAGCGTATTCAACACCCAAACAGTGCTGCAACCTTACCTCATCAGCGCGACCATCTTTATCTCCAAAACCAAACAATTCACCGCTACCGCAAACAGTGCGAACCTTCGGGTCTTCATCTATACCCACAGCGCGAATCGAACTAATTTCGCTGTCAGCAACAAACAACTCCGATCGATCCGTAGCGAGGCCGCTGGGCTGAGAAAAAGCAGATTCTGCAAGATTTCCGTCCACACAGGATTCTCGGCCAATACCCGCATAAGTGCCGATCGTGCCAGTGTCTAACTGCATTTCGCAAATTTGGTGGGAACCCGCCATTGCAATAAAAAGTCTATTTCCAACTCTTTCTAAATCCCAAGGCGAATTCAATTGCGTTTCTAAACCCTTGCCGCTGCGGGGTGAAATTTCGTGACTTTGTTCGCCCGTACCAGCAACAGTTTCCACCCGTTGAGTCGTAAAATCAATCTTTCTGAGAGCATGATTTTCCGTATCAGCAACATATAGAATTTGGCTTTCTGCATCAAAAGCCATACCTTGAGGTGCAAAAAACTCAGCCTCTTCAAAGTCCCCATCAGTTAAACCCGGTTTGCCACTACCGATGACGTGCAGCACCTCACCTTCGAGGGTGCTGACAACAATCCTATTGTGTCCGGAATCGGCAATAAATAAGCAAGAACCGACTAAGTTTTGTATGACTGAATTAGCAGGTCCGGGCAATACAGTTTCATCTACAGATTCATTATCCTCAGTCATTTCGCCCAAAAGCGCGACCTGTTGGTGAAGCTGTTTGGCCTCCGTTGCACCGATGGCAAATGCCAGCACTTTACCGGGAAAAGCCAGCGGTGTTGATACAGGTTTGCGCTGTTTTTCTAAGCTAAAACTGAGTTGTTTAAAGTTAAGTGCATTTTTATCTTTGTATTCAGCAATTAACTTGCCAACTAATTCGTCCAGTGCTTCTCTATTGCCTTCGCCGGAAACAAAGCCAACGACATAACTTTCAGGATCGATCACCATTAAAGTCGGCCAAGCGCGAACGGCATAGCTTTGCCAAACTTTCATGCCACTGTCAACGATTACGGGATGTTCGATATCGTAGCGGAGGATAGCTTGGCGGATGTTTTCTACTTCTTTTTCGTTTTCAAATTTGGCAGAGTGAACGCCGATAACGGTGAGAGAATCTTTATATTTTTGTTCGAGGTATTTTAATTCTGGGAGGACGTGCAAGCAGTTGATGCAGCAGTACGTCCAGAAGTCGAGGAGGACGACCCGGCCTTTTAGAGATTCAATGGATAAAGGTTTGTCGGTGTTCAGCCAGGGGTAGTTTGCGGGGAATTCTGGTGCTCGGACGCGGGGCATGGCATCTCCTGGTAGGGCGTGAATGATTTTTTTACTTCTTTAATTTAGCGGGAAGTTTGGCAGGATGGGAAGAAAGCTGATTAAACCAGGGTTTTTGGAGACAGCGAAGATGGCTGTGCCACAAGACGGGGGCGAGGGAGGATGGTAAAACCGACACCGAGTCAAAACGGTTGTTGCTTTTATAAATTACATAGCCAACGAGAAATAGATGCAACTTGATTCTCCTGATTCAGATTTGCAGCATTACTGAGACTCCGGTTTTCCAGTTGATGCCAGATTTCACCCGCCATCCTTCTTGCAACTGCCGATCCCACAAAGAAAGTCAGAGGTGAGTGTCCAACTGTGGAAAATGCTTCGCGTATGCGATTTAGTGCTGCTTGTGCCGTTTTCCAATGCTCATCTGCACCTGCAGGATCGATTCCACCTTTAAGTTCGCCCAATGCAATAACATAGGGTGCCACGATAGATGGCTCAATTGCGCTGGATTTATTAGCTACCAACTCCGTCGGGGCAAGATTAAATAAACACAAATCCACATTGCTCCTGACGAGTGGAACAGTTAGGTTATAAATCAATGTGCGATTACCTAGCTCGCTCTCCCAACTTATCCCACGTAAAGACAACTCAATTCCTGTGTCATCATTTGTCATGGCTATCCACTTTTTTGTCTTTGAGTCTTGCCAATAATATCTCTTACTAGCAATTGTGAGAGTCGAGAGGATAGCACGAGTTAGTTTTCTTTGTGCCAATGCTCCGCCAACATTACGCATTGAGCCACCAAGCGTGTCACCACGAGTCAGTAGAAATCTAAAGACCAATTCCTCCACAAAATTTGTGCCTGCTGGCTCAAGAAAATTCCTGATTAGACCATTGATAGCTTCACTCTTATCCTTTGGCATCAAATGAGCAAGAGACTTGTCAGATAATCCTGCTGCAGTCAACAATCCCATTTCAATGCCCTTAACATTTAACAAATCAGCAGGACTCTCAGCTTGACCAGCAGCTTCTTGAAGTGCTCTTGCTTGGGCCACGTAAGGGGTAGCGCGTCGATTTTTTTCAAGGGCAAGTGCAACAAAACCCGCACGAGTGTCTTCATAGGTTGTGACAAGATCGTCACTGGATTGAAGGTGGTTACGATAAGCACACATAGGTATCGAGTTATTGTTTTTTCCATACATAAACGCACTTCCTCAAAGGAGCGCGTCCATAGTTTCCCATCTGTTGACTACTATTCCCCTTATCACCTGGTAAGACGAGAATATTTTCCGTAACAAAGCCTAGTTTTTCAGCAAAATCAGAAAGAATCATGTCCACTGAAATGCTTATACCTGCGTAGCGCACATTGTCATTAACCATAAACAAAAATGCCCCTGGTTTAAGGATACGAAAGCTTTCTTGTATTACGCAAGCCATTTCATAGAAATATCCTCTTACCATTCTTGGTATACCATTGTTGTTCAATATACCCTGTGACTTTTGGGTGTCCAAGTATCTTAATATAGCCTGCAATAGAGTTTGCGAATTAGCAATACTTAAAGCTATTTCCCAAGCCGGATTGATAGCCAATAAATCTTTGGGGTGATTCTCAACCGTACAACTTAGCATTTCCTGACGCAGATTAATTAATTCCTTTTCAGAAATTCCTAGTAAAGCTAGCTCTAGTGCATAGGTGCGAGTATAGTCATATCGATTGCAGTAGGGTGGAGATGTGATGATTGCATCGTATGTAGAGTCCGGCAAATCGGGCATTATCTTCAGACAAGAACCTTGATGCAAATTAATTTTGCCTTGTTGATTATTCTGAGTTTGAAAAAGCTCAAGTTGGTGTGTAGGAGGTTCTAAGTCGTTAACAAGTTCATTAAATTTTTTGGTAATAGCTTGACTGAACTCAAGAACCTCACCTTTATTGAAGGACTTCTTTGACGTGCCATGACCCGAACGGTAATCCCAACGAAGATACTGTCCATCTTTGCGTGTATAGCTTACGGATTCTAAAACACACAGTAAAGTCAAGACTAAAACTGATTGAATCTTGGTATTTTCTTGATAACAAGCTCCAAGATATTGCTCAATTTCTATTTTATTTTGTTCGGAGTAAGCTCCTTTAGTGATCCTCAATTCTGGCAGAGTGACTGGGTTTTCAAATTGTTTCCATATTTGCAAATTAAACCATGTCTTTAGCCGCTGAAAATCATCAAGAGTAAAGGCAGTGTCTAAAAGGATTTTGGTATTAATTATTTGTTGCCCAATAGGTAATAATTCAATCCCCTCACCATCTATTCCCAAGTCGCTAGCAGCAAATAAAGCAGTTCCACTACCTGTAAAAGGATCTAAAATCTTGCCTTGAATGACTTGATATTTTTGGAATAAGAACTCTACCAGAGAAGCGGAGAAAGCTTCCTTATACTTGTACCACCTATAAATGGGTCTAGTTTTGTTAGCCTGAAAACTAACCAAAAGTCGCGTAAGCGAGGGCTGGACTACAAACTTGTCTTGAAAGCGCTCGTGTAATTGCCTGTCAAGGTTATCAATCTCTCCCAGAAAGTCACTTTCCACTTCAGAGGCGATGTTGGAGATGCTTGACATATTTACCATGACTACAAATTATTAAATAACTAACTGTCGATCGTAGTATACCAGTATCTCCAATCAAAGAACGGGTAGATTTCGCTACCCTTGTAAATTCTCTCTGACGAACCACAAAATTAACAGCTTCAGAAATTCGCCCCTCTTGCTGAGCCCCAATTTTCTCCTTGGTTTTCCCTGCTGTTATTTTCCAGCATCACCAATACACCGTTAATTTTATTCTGGTCGATCGCACTTGCCATCGACTTAACCCCACAAAATCTAACAGCAACCGCCGCCGTTATAATGCCAAGTCGAATCCGTAATTAACACCTTATCCGGCATTAATCCCCCCAACTTCCCAGCAGTTTTATCACACACCGCCGCCGGAACTCCCCGCTGCAAAACGTGACCTGCCCCGTCATCAAACAGATCTTCAGACCCCGTATAAATCGCCGTCTTGCCAGTGAAAATGCAAGCTCCATCATCCGGTACAGGCACTTTGAAAGACACCGAATCCAGGCTTTCTAACAGCAAATCCGCATCTAATTGATAATTGTGTTTGTCGAGCAGCCGGTAAGGACGGCGGGCCCGCACTTCGACTTGCCCAAAACCAACGTCTACAAGGTGTTGAACGTATTCTGCGTATGTCAAAGCGCCGGACAAACACAAGGCGCGCAAGCGTTGGTCTTCCTTCAAATGCTGCGGAATGGGGCGAGTTGCGATCGGATCGCTCATCAACAATCTGCCACCCGGTTTTAACACCCGATAAGTCTCTTTTAATGCTTTAGCTAAATCCGCTGGTTCAAAGATATTAAACAAGCAGTTTTGGGCGACAACATCTACAGAAGCATCCGGCACCGGCAAGGCAAAAGCATCGCCTTCACAAATTTCTACAAAACTCGGATCAAACCAATCATTTTCGTGGGCGGCTAGTTGCAAGTTTCGTGCAGCCGCATCTCGCATTGCTGGAACCGGATCGACGGCAATAACCGCTCCTTTGTGTCTAGAAAAATATGCAAATTGTAGTGCTTCCAAGCCGCCGCCGACGCCTACATAAAGCACGAAGGGATTGCCGACGAGTTCGGCGGCGTGAACGGTTGTGCCACAGCCGTAATTCATTTCTTGCATTTGTTCGGGAATTTTTAATCCTGGCAATTGCAAGGGACTGCTTTGGACGCAGCAAAGTCCGAGTTGGGGTGTTTCGGCGACATCGCTGTAGAATTTGGCTGCTGTTTCGAGGTAGGTCATTTTTTAGTGTCCTAATTTTTGATTTTTGCCTGCAGATGGAGCACGGGCGGGACGCCCAGGCCACGAAGCCCAGAAAGATTTTGTTAGGTGGCAAATTCGACTTTTTGTTCGGATTTGGGCTGATTTTCTGGTTCGGAAACAGTTGTTTCGGGTTCTGCTAATTCGTTGGTTGGCTGGCTAGGAGTTTCAGCGGCAACTGGTGGCGTTGGCGGTACAAGATTGGGAGACTGTTCTGGTATCGCGGGAGCGACTACTTTTGGTACTGGAGCTTTTTCTGTTATTTCTGGCAGGGTTGGCGGATATGAAGGATTAGCAGATTGGGGTTCTTCACGCAAGAAGTTGCGGAACCGATTGTAGTATCCTTTATATTCCTGTTTTTTTGTTTGGGGAGATGCTGTTGGGGTCGGTTCTATTATTTTAACGGGTGCAAAAACTTTCGGGGTTTCTAACTGTGGAGTTGCTGTCGCTGTCGGTTTTATTACTTGAACTGGTTCTACAATTTTCGGCGCTTCTAACTGTGGAGTTGCTGTCGGCGTCGGTTCTATTGCTTGAATTGGTTCTACAATTTTCGGCGCTTCGAGTTGGGGGGTTGCTGTCGGTGTCGGTTCTATTACTGGAATGGGAGCAACTTCGGGAATGACTGTTGGCTCTAAGCTGGGTTGGGTAACAGGGGTTTCTGGAACCGCTGGTGAGGGTGGGACAACTGGTGTTTTTTCTAATGCAGGTGTCGGTGTCGGTTCGGGGGTTGGGGTTGGTGTCGGTTCGGGGGCTTGGTAGGTACGATCGACTATACCGCGACTTTCTGCTGCTGTTAGTTCGCCCCGCACTAATTTTGAAAGAGGCTCTTGGCCAAGCGGCTGGAAATTTATCAGTCTGACTGTATTATTAAAGGCGTTTTTGACGATATTTCCCCGCTCGTCAATTAATTCTAGCTGTACCCAGTTTTTGCCTGGTTTGAATCCTTTAAGATATATAGGTTGCCACTGGTTGATCGCAAAGCTTTCCCCGTTGACTGTGGCTCGAATTTTCCAATCGAGTATTTCATCTTGGGAATTTTCTTGCGCCACTTGGTGCGTGGGGGCATTTGTCAAGTAAAAGTCGAGCAGGATGGGCTCTGCACCGTAGCTGCCTTGGGGGCTGTTGTATGTTAATAGAGGCAATGTTCGATCGGGATTATTGTCATCTGTTTTGGTAAAAACGTGAAAGGTGGTTTGAGCCGCGGCACCTTCGTTTTTAAAGCTTTCTTCCCAAGGGCGAGCGGCAAACACCTGGAGGGTATGGGTTCCGGGTTCTAAATTCGACAGCGTTAAAGGTTGGTTGATGTCGTAAACTGCTGCATAAGGTTGGTTGTCTAATAAAACTTGCAGATGGGGGCCCAAACCCAAGTTTGCCTCTTTGAAAATGGGCAAGTCCTTCACTTGGAACTGAACAGACACATTTATATCCTGAAGCACTTCGTCAGGTAATGGATACAAAATACTAATTTGAGGCTGGTAGATTTCTAGAGCCTGACGCAGTTGTTGAATGGCTTCTGGGGGAGAAACCTCTGAAATTCTGTTTACTGGGGCGGTAGCTGAGCCGCTCTTGTTCCCTGATTTGGGCAATTCGGGATGGCCCGCGCCACAACTTGCTAAACCCAAAATTAATACTGCTACTGCGAACAATGCCACCAGCCTGCCCGCAACCGTTCTGTGCCAATTGATCCCAATCACGCAACCATACTCCTAGAAGCCTTCTCATAGGGAACTATAGCCCAAAAATGAATTTAGTATGGGGGAATTGCCACTCAGGAATTTCAAAGCGGCGTAGGAACCCGGATTGAGGCAGCAGCGGGCAACCCCTCCTCTCCGACTATTAATTGCTGCAGCCTTTTTCCAAAACATATATCTACAAATGAGTATTCCTAAATTACCTTATCTTTGAGTTTTGTAAAGTTAATGGCAGTACCCCTTGACTTTTTCGAGGGACTGTGGGATTTAAAGGCGTTATTACATCAAGAATTGAGCCTTTTTTAAGTATTGTTAACAAGCGATTAATACTTCTCTAGCAAGCTTATAATTCATAAAACTCCCTCAAAAGGAGCAGGCGTATCAAGTCTGAATCAAGGACGCGATCGGCGGCTCCAGATAGCGAGAAGAGTTAGCAGTACCCAGTCACATTGTTAGCGACACTGGGAAACTGGCTTCTTCACAGAAGCAAAATGCTTGGGGAAACGATGCACCTGCGTCTAGCTCTGCAAAGAGTAAAGTGCCATGTAGTGTCGGCTTTTTCGAGAATCCCCCGCCTAATCAAGCGTGGGGAGTGTCCGGTACAGTGTTCAGTTCTCGTTCCTTGTCTTACCGAGAGGAGAGTCTTCATGACCATTAGTCCTCCAGAGCGAGAGGTAAAAGCTAGGGTAGTAGTCGATAAGAATCCGGTTCCAACTTCTTTCGAGAAGTGGTCAAAACCCGGTCATTTTGATCGCACTCTAGCTAAGGGGCCAAAAACCACCACTTGGATTTGGAACCTCCACGCTAACGCTCACGACTTTGACAGTCATACAAGTGACTTAGAAGACGTTTCGCGCAAAATCTTTAGCGCTCACTTCGGCCACTTGGCAGTAATCTTCGTATGGTTGAGTGGCGCATATTTCCACGGCGCTAAATTTTCCAATTACGAAGCTTGGCTGACAAATCCTACAGCCATCAAGCCCAGCGCTCAAGTGGTCTGGCCGATTTTTGGTCAAGAAATTTTAAATGCAGATGTAGGCGGCGGCTTTCATGGGATTCAGATCACCTCTGGTCTATTCCAACTGTGGCGCGCCAACGGCATCACTAACTCATACCAGCTATATTGCACTGCGATCGGCGCCCTGGTAATGGCAGCTTTGATGCTGTTTGCCGGTTGGTTCCACTATCACGTCCGCGCTCCGAAACTGGAATGGTTCCAGAACGTGGAATCGATGATGAACCACCACTTGGCAGTTTTGCTAGGCTGCGGTTGCTTGGGCTTCGCAGGACAGCAAATTCACGTTGCTCTGCCGATCAATGCTTGCATGGACGCGATCGATGCAGGTTCACCGCTGACAGTCGGCGGCAAGCTGATCAAAACAGTTGCCGACATCCCCCTGCCGCACGAGTGGATTTTGACACCGGGCTTGATGGCTGACATCTACCCGAGTTTCGCTAAAGGTTTAACCCCCTTCTTCACCCTCAACTGGGGCGCATACACAGACTTCCTGACCTTCAAAGGCGGTCTGAACCCGACGACGGGCGGTCTGTGGCTGACCGATACAGCACACCACCACTTAGCTTTGGCAGTGCTGTTCATCGTTGCTGGTCATATGTACCGCACGAACTGGGGCATTGGCCACAGCATGAAAGAAATCCTAGAGAACCACAAAGGCCCCTTCACTGGTGAAGGTCACAAAGGTCTCTACGAAATCCTGACTACTTCTTGGCACGCGCAACTGTCCATTAACTTGGCACTGATGGGCTCTCTGAGCATCATCGTGGCTCAGCATATGTACGCGATGCCTCCCTACCCCTACATCGCGACGGACTACCCGACTCAGTTGTCCATCTTCACCCACCACATGTGGATAGGCGGATTCCTGATTGTTGGAGCAGCCGCTCACGGAGCAATCTTCATGGTTCGGGACTACGAACCGAGCGGTAACGTCAACAACCTGCTCGATCGCGTGATCCGTCACAGAGATGCGATAATTTCCCACCTGAACTGGGTTTGTATATTCTTGGGCTTCCACAGCTTCGGTTTGTACGTTCACAACGACACGATGCGGGCTTTCGGTCGTCCTCAAGATTTGTTCTCGGATACCGGGATTCAGTTGCGTCCGATATTTGCCCAGTGGGTGCAAAACATCCACGCCTTGGCTCCGGGCACAACAGCGCCTAATGCTACGGAAATCGTCAGCCACGCTTTTGGTGGCGGTGCAGTAGTAGTCGCCGGCAAAGTAGCGATGATGCCGATCGAGTTGGGTACGGCGGATTTCATGATCCACCACATCCACGCTTTCACCATTCACGTTACAGTCCTGATTCTCTTGAAGGGCGTGTTATTTGCACGCAGTTCTCGCTTGATTCCTGACAAAGGCAACTTGGGCTTCCGGTTCCCTTGCGACGGCCCCGGCCGTGGCGGTACCTGCCAAGTTTCGGGTTGGGATCATGTTTTCCTAGGCTTGTTCTGGATGTACAACTGCATCTCGATCGTGATTTTCCACTTTAGCTGGAAAATGCAGTCGGACGTGTGGGGAACAGTATCGCCAGACGGCACAATTTCTCACATTACCGGCGGCAACTTCGCACAAAGTTCGATCACGATTAACGGCTGGCTGCGGGACTTCCTGTGGGCGCAAGCTTCTCAGGTGATTCAGTCCTACGGTTCGGCACTGTCGGCCTACGGTCTGATGTTCCTAGCTGGACACTTCGTCTTCGCCTTCAGCTTGATGTTCCTGTTCAGCGGCCGCGGCTACTGGCAAGAACTGATTGAGTCGATTGTTTGGGCTCACAATAAGCTCAAAGTAGGTCCCTCCATTCAGCCTCGCGCTCTGAGCATTATTCAGGGTCGGGCTGTGGGTGTAGCTCACTACCTCCTAGGAGGAATTGTCACTACGTGGGCATTTTTCCTAGCGCGAATCATTTCGGTAGGGTAAACTACCCCTAGGTTTTGGATTCTCGATTTGGGAGGAATCTCAAATCGAGAATCCAAACTCCGAACCGAATCCCTTCAATTTTGTTCAGGATTCAGGATTAATCAAGGCTTATGGCAACGAAATTTCCAAAATTTAGCCAAGACCTTGCCCAAGACCCGACCACACGGCGGATCTGGTACGGGATTGCCACAGCACACGACTTTGAAAGCCACGATGGCATGACGGAAGAAAATCTTTACCAAAAGATTTTTGCTTCTCACTTCGGCCACATAGCAATCATTTTCTTGTGGACTTCGGGCAGCCTGTTCCACGTAGCATGGCAAGGTAACTTTGAACAGTGGATTAAAGACCCCCTAAACGTCCGCCCGATCGCTCACGCGATTTGGGACCCGCAATTCGGCGCTCCTGCAGTAGAAGCTTTCACTCAAGGGGGCGCTTCTAACCCAGTAGACATCTCTTACTCCGGTGTCTACCATTGGTGGTTCACTCAAGGGATTCGGACGAACGCCGACCTGTATCAAGGAGCTATCTTCTTGCTACTGCTGGCCGCTGTCTTCCTGTTCGCAGGTTGGTTGCACCTCCAGCCCAAGTACCGCCCCAGCTTGTCTTGGTTCAAAAATGCTGAATCTCGCCTCAACCACCACTTGGCTGGTTTGTTCGGTGTCAGCTCTTTGGCTTGGACTGGTCACATGGTTCACGTTGCTATCCCCGAATCTCGCGGACAGCACGTAGGTTGGGACAACTTCCTGTCTACCCCGCCTCACCCGGCCGGTTTGGCTCCGTTCTTCAGCGGTAACTGGGGCGTATACGCCGAGAATCCAGATGCAGCGAACCATGTCTTCGGTACTTCCGAAGGCGCGGGAACCGCAATTCTGACTTTCTTGGGCGGCTTCCACCCTCAAACAGAATCCCTGTGGCTGACAGACATCGCTCACCACCACTTGGCGATCGCAGTTCTGTTTATCGTTGCCGGTCATATGTACCGGACTAACTTCGGTATCGGTCACAGCATCAAAGAGATGTTGGATTCTAAGGCTGGTTTGATCGGCGGCAAGAGTGAAGGACAGTTCAACTTGCCTCACCAAGGCTTGTATGAAACTTACAACAACTCGCTGCACTTCCAACTGGCATTTCACCTCGCTGCTTTGGGCGTAATTACCTCCCTGGTAGCACAGCATATGTACGCGATGCCTCCCTATGCTTTCATAGGTAAGGACTTCACGACTCAGGCTGCGCTTTACACCCATCACCAGTACATTGCTGGATTCATCATGGTCGGCGCTTTCGCCCACGGAGCTATCTTCTTGGTGCGGGACTACGATCCTGAAGCAAACAAAGGCAACGTGCTCGATCGCGTGTTGCAGCACAAAGAAGCGATTATCTCTCACTTGAGCTGGGTGTCGCTGTTCTTGGGCTTCCACACTCTCGGCTTGTACGTTCACAATGACGTTGTAGTTGCTTTCGGAACTCCTGAAAAGCAAATCTTGATTGAACCAGTGTTCGCACAGTTCATCCAAGCTGCTCACGGAAAAGCTCTCTACGGCATGGACGTGCTGTTGTCTAACCCTGACAGCATTGCTTCTACCGCTTGGCCCAACTACGGTAACGTATGGCTCCCAGGCTGGTTGGACGCGATCAACAGCGGTACTAATTCTCTGTTCTTGGCGATCGGACCTGGCGATTTCTTGGTTCACCATGCGATCGCACTAGGCTTGCACACCACCACATTGATCTTGGTCAAGGGAGCTCTAGACTCTCGCGGTACTAAGCTGATGCCGGACAAGAAAGACTTCGGTTATGCTTTTCCTTGCGACGGCCCCGGCCGTGGCGGTACTTGCGACGTGTCTGCTTGGGACTCTTTCTTCCTGGCTATGTTCTGGATGCTGAACACCCTGGGCTGGGTAACTTTTTACTGGCACTGGAAGCACCTGGGCATCTGGCAAGGTAATGTGGCTCAGTTCAATGAGTCTTCTACCTACCTGATGGGCTGGTTCCGCGATTACCTCTGGCTGTATTCTTCTCAGTTGATTAACGGTTACAACCCGTATGGTACTAACAACTTGTCAGTCTGGGCTTGGATGTTCTTATTCGGACACCTTGTTTGGGCAACTGGTTTCATGTTCCTGATCTCTTGGAGAGGTTACTGGCAAGAGTTGATCGAGACTTTGGTTTGGGCTCACGAGCGCACTCCTTTGGCTAACTTGGTTCGCTGGAAAGACAAGCCTGTTGCTTTGTCCATCATCCAAGGTCGTGTTGTTGGTTTGGCTCACTTTACTGTGGGATACATCCTCACTTACGCTGCCTTTGTAATTGCCTCGACGGCCGGGAAATTCGGGTAACTCTGAACTCTGGTTTCTAGGTAATTAAATGAAATCCCCTGCCTTCTGGCGGGGGATTTTTTTGTATATGTTGTTTAACTGAAGCTGTTAATCAGGAATCTGAGGGCGATCGATCAGTCCTAAAAACCTTCAGGTCAAAGCTTTTCGCGGTAATTTGCACCTACAGAAAAATTTATAGTGCGAGCGGGGTAAAATTAGTAGTTAGGTTCCCAAGTTTCGGGGATAAGTGGTTTATGGAGAGGACTGGGTTGTGAATACAATTATTGACCAAAAAAACGGGATTCAAGCCCCGTCCTTCTAGGACGGCTTTTCTTGATTTCTAATATATTCCTTCAAAACT